>JBBQYD010000190.1:0-9244 GCA_038209025.1 Verrucomicrobiota bacterium
CTGGCCCGCCGAAGCATTGTGGATCATGATGCCGTCCAATTGAATGGTGCCTTTGGAGGGAGAATCCAGGCAGCCCAAAATGTGCATGAGGGTCGATTTCCCACTTCCTGAGGGGCCGATGATGGAGATGAATTCCCCTTCCTCTATATCAAGCGACACATCATCCAGGGCTCGGATTTCTTCCTCGCCGAGCCGGTAAATTTTGCTGACGCTCCGCAGTTCGACTAAAGCCATGGCAGGTGAGATGGGTGACTGGGTTAAGCAGGGCCTGCGCCGGAACGCCCCCCGGTCGGGCGGCCCTTGCCTTTACCGTCGCTGCCAACCGGACCGCCTGGTGCGGCAGGGCGCGCGTTGGTGCCCGAGGTCTGACCCACGGCACCTATCCCGGCGCCTGGCGCGCCACCGCCAGGTCCACCGGTGGGCGCTCCGGCAATCTGACGCATCTTCTTGTCCCGTTCTTCCTTCGGCAGTTCCAGGGACACAACATCCCCCGGTTTCAGCCCCTCCTGAATTTCGGCGAAGAAGAAATCGGAAACCCCCAACCGGACATCCCGCCTCTCAAACCCGGTCCCTTCCTGAACATAGACGTAACGTTCAGTCTGGCCGGAGTCGGGATTCCGCTCGGTAAACACGGCCGCCAGGGGCACCGCCGTCACATCGCTGGCCGAGGCCACCGGTATTTTGACATTGGCCGTCATGCCCGGGCGGATCCGAGGGTCCACATTGCGCAAAACAATGCGGGCGGCAAACCCCTTGATGTTGTTCTTGATGGTCGCCTGCGGGGCGATTCGTTCCACGGTGCCTGTGACTTTCAGACCGGCAACGGCCTCAATGGTCACCTCCACGGCTTGATCCGCTTTCAAGCGCGGCACATCCGCCTGGTTCACGTGGGCGTTGATGATCATCGAATTCAAGTCCGCAATGCTCAGAACTTCCGTGCCGCTGTTGAAACCGCCAGAACCCGAGACCGCCTGCCCGATGGAAATCGGGCGCGTCAGGACGGTGCAATCGAACGGGGCCTGCACGATGGTTTTGGTAAGGCGCTCCTCAATGATGGCCAGGTCGCGTTGGGAACGTTCCAAGCTGTTCTTGGCGAGTTCGAACGACGTCTGGGTGTCATCGTAAAGCTCCTGGGCGATCAGTTTATCCGCCAATAACTCCTTCGCACGCTTGTAGTCCCGCTCCGCCTTTTGCAGGCTGAGCCGGGAACGCTCAATATCGGTCATGTTCGAGGCCCGTTGCTGCTGCAGTTCCTTGTCATCCAGTTTGAACAGCAACTCACCTTTCTTTACCTTGTCGCCCAGGTCCACGGGTAGTTCCTCGATCCGGCCATTAATCTCCGGGCGAACGGAAACCTGCTCAGCCGGGGTAATCTCACCGGCGGCATTAACCGCAAAGCTGATATCCCGCAACTCGGCGGTAGCGGTGGTCGCGCGCGTCGGACCTGCCTGACGAGGCTTGACGTCCCCCCAGTTCTTCCATAGGTAGTATCCACCGACTCCCAAACCCAGAATGACAATGATGGCGAAAAACTTCTTCATTTCTTTCCTGAAGAGGTAGGTTAGGTGAGTGCCACCCCCCGCGCAAACACTTACTTGGTCGCCAGCACCCCGTGCCCGCGCCAGGGACGATACTAACAGCGTTTGTTAAAACTATCTTGCTTCGACAGCCTTAAACAGGTTCCCTGCGCGCCATATCCGACCGTGTCTAGTCGTAAATGAAGCCGAGCCATCTAATCTTGTTGCTGACCATGAACCTTTTTTGGGCGGCCGTTTATTCCGCCTACAAGGTGATCGGCAGCGACGTGCCATCAGGCGCGATCGTCACGCTGCGATTCGGGCTGGCGGCGGTGTGTTTCATCCTCATCTGGCCGTGGCTGCCGGGCAAAACCCCCAAGGGCAAGGACTTGGCGGTCACCTGCCTGATGGGTTTCACGCTGTTTGTCATCGGTCAACGCCTGCAGGTCTATGGAAATGAGCTTGGCACGGCGGGCAATTCGGCGGTTCTGATGGCTGCGGAGCCGCTGCTCACCTCGATTGCTGCCGCGGTATTCCTCCAGGAGCGTATTGGACCGCGACGGTCGGCCGGCTTCGTGCTGGGCATTGCCGGGGTGGCGCTGCTCAACCGGGTTTGGGGCACCGATTTCAGGTGGTCGGGGCTTACGGCCAGCCTGATTTTCGTTTCGTCATTTATCTGTGAATCAGCTTACTCGGTGCTCGGAAAGCCGGTGGTGCAACGCGCGGGCGCCATGAAGATGGTGGCGATCTCCCTCATTGTGGGGATGGTGATCAACCTGCTGATTGATGGTCGGAGCACCTTCGCCGCAGCCAAAAAGCTTAACCTGACTGCCTGGTTCCTCCTGGTGACCCTCGCGGTGGTGATGACCGTCATCGCCTACAGCGTCTGGTTCGTGGTAATCCGGGACACGCCGGTCAATGTCGCCGCGCTCACGGTTTTCGCCCAGTCGGTATTCGGGGTTATCATCGCAGCCGTTTGGGTCGGGGAAAAACTGCATTGGGGCCACCTCCTGGGGAGTCTGGCCATCGTGGCGGGCCTCGGTTTGGGCTTATCCAGGCAGATCAGCAGCCCGGCCCAGAAGGGTGAGGAACGATTGGGTGTTTGATTTGCGGATCGGGTGCATTTGCGTGTTGGAGCCCATTCCAGTAAAGTCAGGGCGTCGGAAGAATTTAAATGACGTTCAACCGCTATGATTTCGAATGACAAGTCGCCTCTGGCTAACCGGCGCATGGGCCTGCTCTGGCTGTTTTTCCTGACGCTTGGCCTGCCCGCTTTTGCCAGCGCCGCCACGGACCATCGGGGAGCCCAGTTCATTGGGCTCGATAGTTTTTCTCGTTTCTACCGGACCACGACCAACGGCGCCGAGATTCTCATTTCGCCAGAGATAGCTTCATCAATCACCTGGCAGGAGTTGGTGCTTTCCTGGAACGTAGATGCGCCGTCCAACTCGTGGATTCAATTTGAGGTGCGAGGCTTCTTTAAACCCCGCGCCACCCGCTATTTTACGCTGGCAAAATGGTCGCCCACCCGCGAGCGATTGCCGCGGACCAGCCTCAAGGATGAGCAGGATGAGGACGGTCGCGTGGACACTGACACGCTGATCTGCAAATATCCGTGTGATCGCTTCCAACTCCGGATCACGATGGGTGGGGATCCGGGCCGGAAACCGAAGCTAAAGTTCCTGGGCGTGACGCTCAAGGATGCTTCCTTCGCCGGGCTCCCCCTGCGACCGAACCGCCTGGCCTGGGGCAAGGTGTTACCGGTGCTGGAGCGCAGCCAGATGCCATACCCGAACGGGAATGTGCTTTGCAGTCCGACGACGGTCTCGATGATGATGGACTTCTGGGCACACAAACTCAATCGCCCGGAACTGGCTCGCGATGTGCCGGAGATTGCCGCCGCGGTTTACGACACGGCGTGGAGGGGAACCGGCAATTGGGCGTTTAACATGGCGTGGGCCGGAAGCCATCCCGGGATGCGCGCTTACGTGACCCGCATGAGCGACCTATCGGAGCTGGAAGATTGGATTCAGCAAGGGATGCCGGTGGGGCTCTCGGTGTGTTACGATCTGCTGCGCGGACGCCCCTCCCGCGCCACCGGCCACCTGGTGGTATGCGTGGGGTTCACTGAAACGGGGGACGTTATCATCAACGATCCCGGCACCCGCAGGAATGTCCAAAAAGTCTTCAAACGAAAGAATGTCGAGCGCGCCTGGGCCTATTCAAAGAATGCGGCATACATTATTCACCCGGTGGGCGCGGAGGTGCCTCGTGATCGTTTCGGCCACTGGCAGTCGTGGACTTCGCACTTGGAGTATGAAGTCCATGACGGACTGCGTCCGGAAAAAAGGTAAGCCTCTGCTCGCTTCCTTTGGGGGTGGCTCCCCCCCTGTCCGTTGGTGGGCGGTAAACCCGGCATCGCCGCACGACGCCTGGAATAACGGTGGGGCGCCTAGTTCAGGGCTTCCAAAGAAAAATAGTCGAAACTCGCTTGTCCTACCGGACCACGCACGACCATCACGGCCCGCAGAGCGCGATCCCAAGGAGGCAGGTTGCGATCCCCGACGGGCTGTCCCAGCGCCTTCCAGGTCGAGCCGTCTGTGCTCCATTCGAAGAGCACCTCGCGGCCCGCTTTGCCCTGCATGCGCAGATGGAGAAGGCTGGTTTTAGGAACGGCAGCTTCGGCGGTGACTTGCCGTTTGCCCTGCCGGATTTCCCAGACCAGCATGCGACCCAACTCCACCTCGATTCCGGCGGCGTGGTTCCGGTCGCCCCAGACCGCCAGGCCGGCGGCGATTGCGGCGCTTAAATGGTCCAGGGCCAGGGCCGTGCTGGCGACAAAATCGCCCGAGGGAATGGAACGTCCGAGGACTCCGAGCCCATCGTTGGACATCCGGGGCGGGCGCAAGAGAAGGTAGCCCGAGTCGAACCGCGAGACCGGAGGACGGTTCAATCCCCAGTTCCAGCCGGGTCCCAGGGTGGTGCCGGAAAACTCATCGCGGAATTTTTTGAAATTGCGGGCCTGAACCACCGGAGTTGGGGTTTCGGCGCTCGTGCTGGGTCCTTTGCCACCGTTGATGACCGGCCAGCCGTTGGCCTCCCAGCGCACTTCGTCGAGCAGGGCCTGGCGTCCGCTGGTCACGGATCCCTCCGACGAGTACGCATGATACATGAGCCAGTAGCGGTCATTCTTGTCCTGCACGATGCTGCCGTGCCCCGGACAAAGCCAGACCTCGTTCCCAGCCAGGATGGGGTTGCCGGGGAACTTTTCCCAAGGGCCGAGCAGTTTGCGGGACCGCGCGACGCCCAAAGCATAATTACAGCCTTGTCCGCAGCATCCGGCGCCGGAATAGAACAAGTAAAACCAGCCATCGCGTCGTACGATAAATGGACCTTCGATAACCGCACCTTCCCAAGGCAAATCATTCTTGAAAAGCGGGGTGTGCGGCCCTGCCAGCCGGGTCCCGTCCTCGTTGAGTTTTGCGGCCCAGAGGTGAGTGGGCTGCTTGCGGCTGTTGCCGTCATCCTTCCAGACCAGGTAGCGCGCACCGTTCTCGTCATCCACGGCCACCGGGTCGATGGAACCTACGTCCTGCGCCACGATCACTCCGTGGTCAGTGTAAGGGCCGCCGGGACGCTCAGCGGTGCCAACCGCAACCGAGAGCGGACCGTCCTTCTGGCGCGCCACGTAATAGACATAATAGCGGCCTTTCCATTCCTGGATTTCGGGCGCCCAAAAGTTCGCGACGGCCCAGGGCGGTTGATTACTGAAAACCGCGCCGACAATTTCCCAGTTGACCAAATCGGGCGAGCGCAGCAGCGGGAATTGAGGAGCCCACTCTGAGGAGGTGGCGGTGGCCCAGTATTCGTTGCCCACTCGAATGACGGAGGGGTCGGGCAGATCACCGGCGCAGACGGGGTTGGTGTAGGTCGCTGAAAAGGCCCTCACCCCGCTCAGCAGGAGCAGGCTGGCTAGAAATGTGCGGCAGAAACGATACATATGAATCATTTAATCCAAGCGGGTGAGAGTGCCTAGGAAAAACACCTCCAAAAAACATCCAGGCAAAGGGATGACGACCATGCAAAACGGTGAGAAGCGGGCAATTGAGTGCTGCGTCCTGGCAGCGAGAAGTTGTCTGGGAACAGAACCAAAGCCGGGGCGGACTGGCCGCCCTGCCCGCCAGGCATAGAGCCTTGGCGGACAGGGTTTAGATTGAAGGTCACTAGCTTAATTTCGTCTGCCCGGGCATGGCCACAGGCATGACTGTGGGCTTGGCGGTCCAGTCGGGCGTGGGCGCCACGATGCTTTCCTGAGAATTGAGGGCTTGTTCCCAGGTGACTTCCTGACCGGAGTAACCAGCCATGCGCCCCATGATTGCGAGCAAGGTGCTTTGAGCCATCCAGGAACCGTCGTTGATCGGGTTGCCGCTGCGGATGCTCGCGAAGAGTTCGTTATGCTCGTTTTGATACATGTCAGAGGGTTTTTCCTCGCGAAACCGCCAATCGACCTTGCCTTTGGTGATAAACGGACCGCTAAACGCGCGGACCGCCTGCGCGACACCTTCGCTGCCCATGATGTAGTCGGAGTTATCGGAGAAACAGCCGTTTTGTTGACGGCAAAGATGGAATCCTTTCACGCCGTTCGGGTAATCATACACCACGGAGAAGTGGTCGAAAATGTTGCCGAACTCCTCACCGGTGCGGACCTGCCGCCCGCCATGACCCACGCACTTGATCGGGACGACATCCTTCATGACCCACGCCATTTTATCCAGGCTGTGGACCGCCTGTTCGACGATGAAATCCCCGGAGAGCCAGGTATGGTAGTACCAGTTCTTGACCTGAAGTTTGAGGTCGGTCCAGTCGGCCTGCCGCGGGAAGGGCGACCAGACATAGCTCGTATTATAGACCGTGTAAACTGCCCGGACGTCGCCGATGGCGTTGTCATGAATCTGCTTCATGAGTGCGCGCACGCCGTTGTTGTAACGGTAGCAGAACCCGGCCACGAGCGACAGTTTCTTCTGTTTGGCTTCCTCGGCGGCGGCCATGACCAGGCGCACGCCTGGGGCATCGGTGGCCATGGGTTTTTCGCAGAAGATATGTTTGCCCGCGGCGACGGCGGCCTGGAGATGCGTCGGACGAAATCCTGGCGGAGTGGCGAGCAGGACAACATCCACGCCGCTATCGATGACTTTCTGGTAGGCGTCCAAGCCGACGAAACATTTTTCAGGAGTGACTTTGACCTTGTCCCCATGCTTGGTTTGCAGGTTTTTCAAACTGCCTTGCAGGCGATCCTCGAAGGCGTCGCCCATGGCCGTCAGAACGACGTTGTCATCGGCGGAGAGGGCCTGACTGGCGGCACCGGCACCGCGGCCGCCGCAGCCGATCAAGCCGACGCGGAGGGTTTCGCTGTTTTGAGCGGCAGACAGGCTGCCCCCCAGAATGGCCGGGGCTGCGAAGGCGCTCGCAACCAAAGCCGATGTTTTCAGAAACTCGCGCCTGGTGCTCATAGTGTTCTCGTTCATTATAATATCTTTCCAACGTTAATTCGGCCGCGTACAGCGTCGTACCAGGCGGCGCGATACGGCGCGCCGTTCCCCGGCGACCCCCATCATCTTATCCATTCGCGCAGCTTTGCAAAAGGAATTTCTGTGGCTTGACGCACAGGCGTGGGTCAAATCACCTTTATTATCCTGGAAATTGAGGCATTGTAGGCTCATGGGAATGCGCTTAGTCGCGACTTTTTGGACGGTTCTCGGCGTTTATGCCAGCGCCCTCGGCGCGCCGCATACCCGGGCTGAATTGCTGCTGGACAAGCTAATAGTTCGCCCCGGGGACACTGCGCTGGCCGGAGTCCGCCTGGAGATGGCTCCCAAATGGCACACTTACTGGCAGAACCCCGGAGCCTCGGGCATGGCCACCCGCATCAAATGGAGCCTCCCACCAGGCGTGACCGCCGGTGCCATTCAATGGCCCGTGCCGGAAAAACTGCCGGACCAGGATTTGACAACCTACGTCTATCAGAAGGAAGTCATTTTGCTGGTGCCGCTAAAGGTGTCACCGCAAGCGAGCGGCGAGTTGGCCATCAAGGCGGCTGTTTCCTGGCTGGAATGTGAAATGCAGTGTGTGCCGGGCAGCGCGGAAGTATCCGCAACCCTCACGGTGGGCGACCCGAACCGGCCCTCCGCTCACGCAGCGCTTCTCGACGAGTGGTTGCGCCGGTTGCCGAGCGCGCCGGACAACCTTGAAGCCTCCGCCTGGTGGGACCAGGGGCCAACAGGCAACTCCAGGGCGATCATCATACAGTGGAAGCCGGACAGCGGGCTGGGAGAACCCGATTTTTATCCGGATGGTTCGAAAGACTTCGAGGTCGGCGGCGAAACCGAGCGGTTATCGGCAGACATGGGTCACGTGCGCCTGCGCAAGACGGTACAAAAACTCGGTTCGGCCTGGCCGAGACGAATCAGCGGCGTCCTGGTTGGCGAGCGGGGAGATCAGCGAGCGGGTTACGAAGCCGAAATGACGGTTGCAGCCTCGGAACGTCAGGCCCGCGGGGACACTGGGAAGGACCTGAAAGTCGGCGTATCTTCCGGCACCGCGCTTTGGCGAATGTTGCTCTACGCTTTTGTTGGCGGATTGATCCTCAACATCATGCCCTGCGTTCTGCCGGTGATTGCGCTGAAGATTCTCGGCTTTGTCCAGCAAGCCAGCGAGAGCCCCGCACGGATCAGGAAAATGGGCCTGGTCTATGCGCTGGGAGTCTGGGTGAGCTTCCTGGTGCTGGCCGGTCTGGTCATCGGGGTCAAAGCGGCGGGCCATCGGGCCGGTTGGGGCATGCAGTTTGGAAATCCGCAGTTCCTGGTATTGCTGACGGTTTTGATGACGATGGTCGCGTTGAACCTGTTTGGCCTCTTTGAAATCAACCCCGGCGGAAAGGTTATGGACCAGGCGGGCACCCTGGCCTCACGCGGTGGGACTTCGGGAGCGTTCTTCAACGGCGTGCTGGCCACCGTGCTGGCCACTCCCTGCACCGCCCCCTTCCTGGGGGTCGCCCTCGGATTCGCTTTCGCCGCGAGCGTCGGCATCATTCTCCTCATGTTCAGCGCGGTTGCGCTGGGTTTGGCCACGCCTTACCTGGTGCTGAGTTGGAACCCGAGGTGGCTTAGGTTTCTACCCAGGCCAGGGGCTTGGATGCAAGGTTTCAAAGTGGCCTTGGGTTTTCCGATGCTAGGCACGGCCGCCTGGCTCCTGGGCCTGACCCAGATTCATTATGGCGGGAAATCCTTTTGGCTCGCCCTGTTCCTGGTGGCGCTGGGGATGGCCGCCTGGGTGTATGGTCGGTTTGTGCAACGCGCGGCGGGCCGACCGATGGCGGGGATTGTGGTGACCATTCTATTGCTGGTAGGCGGGTACCTGTTCGCGCTGGAGAACCAGATGCACTGGCGCTCGCCTGAAGTTCCCGCAGAGCGGTCCGGCGTTTCCTCCAAATCCGGCGGCATACCCTGGGAGAAATGGTCGCCGGATGCCGTGACCCGGGCACGAACCGCTGGCCGGCCGGTGCTGGTCGATTTTACCGCTGATTGGTGCCTGACCTGCCAGGCGAATAAGAAATTCGCCCTGGAGATTCCTTCCGTGCGGGCCCGACTAAAGAAATGAATGCGGTGCAGGATTGGCGCGGCTGGATGGAGGAAGGCATCATGGACCTCAACATTACCATGAATTACTTC
>JBBQYD010000191.1:0-9200 GCA_038209025.1 Verrucomicrobiota bacterium
GCCCTCTTTGTATGTCCCAGCAGGGCTGGGACCAAGACAAAACTCCGCTCCCCACCGTGCCACGTCCGCCCGCGTCAAGCCTGCACGGCCCGGAGATGGCGGCCGTTCAGGTGCCGGCAGGAGCTTCACCGTTCCCCTGGGCCGGAGACCGTCCGCAGGACGGATCAGATCAAGCCAGCCTCCGCGCCCGCAGATTGGCGATCCGCTCGGTGAGATGCGGGTGGGTTGCGAAGTAATCTCCGGCGAGGCCGACGCTCTGGGAAGCGGTCAGTTTGGCGAGTCTCCGCAAGAGGCTCTCCCCTGCCAAGGGATCGCCGCCGGCGGTTCTGACCAGCGCCTCGGCGAAGGCATCCGCCTCGAATTCGTTCTCCCGGGAGAAGGCGCGGCTCAGCATTGGCCGCCCGGCCGGGCCAAGCCAGGCGGTGGCGGCGAGCTTCCCGGAGGAATGCCGCAGCAGGAGAGAAAGCGCGGCGTCTTTGACGATCCGATCAAGGGTGTGCCGCAACACGATATGGGCCATCTCATGACCGAGCAGGAAGGCGATCTCGTCCCGCTCCCCCTGACACATCTCCAACAATGGCCAACTCACAAAGACAGGCCCGCCGGGGAGGGCCAGAGCCTGCGGCTCGCGTTCCGCCGTGACCCGGACAGTAAAGGGGAGTTTCCTCTCCTTCACCCGCCCCGCCAGCCAGCGCCCAATCTGGGCGGCAAACTCGGTGCTCTCATTCTCCTCGACCAAGGGAGTTCGCTCCAGCAGAGCCGCCGCCATGTCGCGGCCCAGACGTATCTCGGCGCGCAAGGACCCCGCCTCGTCCCCGCCCATGAGGTCGAAGGCGTTCCTGGCCTGCGCGGCTTTCTGGCCGAGCCTGAAGCCGATCGTCTCAAAGAGTGTTTTCGCCACGGCGCGTTTCCGGGTTGGCCCGCTGAGCGGCGCCGGTCAGGTTGCGCCAACCGGGGAGCATGCCGCACCTGTCAGCCGTCGGCCAATCCATGTTCATCATCGTTGCATCCGGCCACGGTGGGAAGCAAGGTGCTTTTTACGGGCCGGGCAACCTTTCGCCACCCCGCACCGCCGGGCCGCTGCCGGTCGCTGGTGTCGCCACACCTTGCTCCGCTCGAAAGGTTAGCGCCCGCGGGGCAACGAATGACGCTGCCGGAAGCCCGGAAACGCAGGGTCGGCCGTCCCCCCATACCGGCAATGCCGGCGATCAGGAACGACTTTTGCGCTTGTCGTCCCCTGCCCGGTGGTTCCATGGTGAGGCCATGACGAACGGATCCAAAGTCACGCCCGAGGCCATTCGGGCCATGAAGGCGCGCGGAGAAAAAATCGCGGCGTTGACGACTTATGATTTTCCGATGACCAAGCTGCTTGATGAAGCGGGCATTCCACTGCTGCTGGTGGGCGACTCGCTGGGCATGGTGGTGCTGGGCTATCCGGATACCACCCATGTGACGATGGAGGAAATGGAACATCATGTCCGAGCGGCGGCCCGCGCCCGCCCCCAGGCGCTGCTGGCCGCCGACCTGCCGTTTCGCAGCTACGAGACGCCCGAACTGGCGGTGCGGAACGCCCAGCGACTGGTCGCCGCCGGGGCGGAAGCAGTCAAGGCGGAAGGCGGCCGGGCCATCCAGGCGCAAGTCAAAGCGATCGTCAGCCATGGCATTCCGTTTCTGGGACATTTGGGGATGCTTCCGCAACATGTGCTTGAGGAAGGCGGCTATCGGGTAAAAGGCAAAGTGGAAGCAGAACACCGTGCGCTGCTGGAGGATGCCGAGGCCCTGGTGGAAGCGGGCGCCTTCGCAATCGTGCTTGAGTTAGTGGCTGCCCTGGTGGCCGCTGAAATCACGCGCAGCATCCCGGTGCCGACCATTGGCATCGGCGCGGGCAAAGACTGCGACGGCCAGGTGCTGGTGACGCCGGACCTCCTGGGCATGCTGCCCTGGTTCAGCCTGCGTCACGTAAAACCCAAGTTGAATGCGGCCGAACAGATGAGGGCCGTGGTCATGGATTGGAAAGCGGGAGTCACGAAGGCAACTTAGGATAATGCAAAAAGGACGCAACCCGGACGCGCGCGCGGTGTTTAATGCTTCAATCGTTCGGCTGGGGCTGAAGTTTTGACGTGGCCAGAGTTGATGCGAGTGTTCTGCTATGGAAATCGAGGAATTGGTGGCATGGGCGGCGAGTCAGGGAGCGAGTGATCTCCATTTGGAGTCGGGGCTGCCGGCGGCCATTCGCGTGCGCGGGTCGCTGCGCACGGAGGGTGAACCGCTGTCTGGAAAGCGCCTTGCGGAACATGCCCGGGCAATTTTGGGAACGGAGCAGTGGCCGGTTTTCCTCCAGCGAAGGTCGTTTGACCTCTCTCGCACCCTGAAAGGGGTGCGCTGCCGGATCAACATCCTGCAGACCGCCCGCGGGGTGGGCTTTGCCATCCGTTTGCTGGCGACTTTTCAAGCCACCGTCGAAAAGCTCAACCTGCACCCAGACCTCAAGAAGCTCATCAGCCACCCCAATGGATTGATCCTGGTGAGCGGACCCACGGGTTCCGGCAAGTCCTCCACGCTGGCGGCGCTGATCCAGGAGGTGAACCTCACCGATACCAAGCATATCGTCACGATCGAGAATCCCATCGAATACACCTTTCGCCCGCGCCGGGCCTATATTCGCCAACGTGAGGTGGGGCGCGATACCCCGAGCTTTGAACAGGCCCTGCTGGATGCGTTGCGCGAAGACCCGGACGTCCTCATGGTGGGCGAAATGCGCGAGCCTGAAACCATGCGCCTGACCTTGAACGCGTCAGAAACCGGCCACCTGGTGCTGGCCACTGTGCATTCCTCCACCTGCGCCGAGGCTTTGCAGCGCCTGGTCTCGGCATTCCCCTCCGAAATTCAGGGGGGCGTGGCCGCGCAATTGGCTGACGCCCTGGTAGCCGTCATTTGCCAGCGGCTCCGCTTTCGCCCGGACCTCAGCATCCGCGTGCCGGAATGCGAGATTCTCATACCGAATCACGCCGTTCGGAATTTCATTCGCAACCGTGATTTCTTCAAGATCGTCTCCTCCCTGGAAACCGGCGCGGATAATGGAATGTGGACTTTCCAGCGTTATCGCGCCTGGCTGGATCACCGGAAGACCTGGTCACTGCCGGATCAGAATGTGGAACCGCCTGACTCGGATCCTCCGGAGGCGTCGCCGGCCGCGGAGTTGACTGCCGTCCCCTCCTCCCCCCGGGTGGTTTCGCCGGCCGCGATGCCCCCGCAGGCGGCTCCGGCACCGGCCACCCCGCGCTTGAATCGCATTGAAATTGAACCTGTGGAAGGTGAATTTGGGAAGATACTGAAACGACCCGGTGAATAGGATGAAAGCATGGAATAATATGTGCCGAGGCATCACCTGCGGCCTGCTGGCTGTTGGCATGGCAGCCGCCGGTTTTGGATGTGTCACGAAACGCGACGCTGAAGCCCGCGCGCACATTGCGTTCCTGGAAGGGCAGCGGCAAGCACTGGCGAGCCGGCCGGCCGTGCAAGGCCCGTCCGTTTCCTTCATGGGGCCGGTGCGCAACCAGACGGTCCCCTGGTCCCCGAGCCTGACGCTCGCCCACGCCCTGGTCATGGCGGGTTACCTGGGCCAGAAAGACCCTCAGCTGATCATTATCAAACGCCAGGAGGAAGAAATTCCGGTTGACCCGCGGCATCTCCTGGGCGGAGTGGATGTGCCGCTGGTAATGGGGGATGTCATCGAAATCCAGTAGCGAGTGCCGATGGTCATTCCGCCAGACGGAAAAATCCCCGGGATGCTGTCCTAGACTCCCCGCTCCCGTCCTTGCGCATCACTAAAGCCTCGGTCGCCGGCAGTCTTTCAATCATCCGCAAGCCGCGCTCCGCACCCATGATGCAGACGGCGGTCGCGAGGGCATCAGTGGTTGTGGCATCACGCGAGATGACGGTTGCCTGAATACGGTTCGTCAAACCCAACCCGGTTTTCGGACTGACGATGTGGGAATAGCGGACACCGCCGATCTCGATGAATTGTTCAACGTCTCCGGAGGTGGAGATGCCGGCGTTCGCCAGGCACAAATGGCGCGTCAACGCGTTGGTTGATGAGCCGATCCCGGTCACCGCCACGCGCCAGCCCCGCTGCCCGGGAGGGGCCTTGCCGATGGCGATATCCCCGCTGGCAGCCACCAGCGCACGCTCTATTCCCCGCCGCTTCAAGACGTTCAAAGCTTCATCCGCGGCAAATCCTTTGGCGATCCCGCCCACGTCCAAACGCATCCCAGGCACCCGCAAGGTGAGTTCCTGCTTGCGGGAATTTAACACCAGGTGCTGATATCCCACCGCTGCCCGGGCGGCCGCCAGTTCTGTTTCGTCCGGCAGCGTTCTGCGCTTGCGCGAAAACCGCCACAAACGCACATAAGGGCCCACCGTGGCATCGAACGCGCCGTCCGACAGGCCGGAAAGTCGCTGCGCTCTCTGGAGCACCCGGAACAAGTCACCGCTCACGGTGACCGGCTTGCCAACGGGCGTCGCCCGCAGCAACGAGAGTTCGCTATCCGCCTGGTAGTCGCTCAGAACCTCCTCCAACCGCGCAACTCGCGCGAACGCCGCCTCGGACGCCTCGGCCGCCGCCACTTCATTGGACGCGAATAGGGTGGCGGAAAACAAGGTTCCCATGTGACTGCTTTGGAATTGGTATTTCCGAAGCACCGGCGGTTCATTTGGGGCGGCGGTCCGGCAGCCTGACAGCACGGCAACCGCAAGCACGGCAGCCACTAAAATCCCGGTGAATCGAGCCATGGAAAGGCAAGGCCGGCCCCGAGGGCCGGCCTTGTAATTCGATTGTCTAATCAACCTCAGCCTTGTGCCACCGGCACCACCACGGCGTCGCCGATCACATTATGATTGCTCGGCATGGGCGGGCGCAGCGTCCGGAAATCGCCCCAGGTCATTTTGGCGCAATCTGTGTAGAGCAGGTCTGGACCGTACTTGAACTTGGAATTAAGCATGTCATCCCAGTTCACCTCAGCCCCACTGTAGGCCGCTTCACGTCCCATAATCGCCGTGAGCGTGCTGTCGGTAACCTGTTTGGCTTCGTTCAAGGGTGTATCCCCGACGATGGCCTTGATCAGGTTCACGTGTTCGTGGAAATAGCCGTTATCATTCTCAATGGCGGCGGGACGCCAGGCCTTGCCGTCCTTGGTGCGGAGGAAGTTCCGGCCGTCATGCATCTCGGCGTTGCCCAGAGTGCCATGCGCCGCTTCGCTCACAGATGCCCAGGCGCGCTTGATCTGGCCGCAGTAGCTGTGCATTCGCACGCCATTCTCATAGCTGAATTCTACCGCGAAATTGTCCCAGATTTCGCCGGATTTGCCGTCCAACTGCTGGCGGGAGCCCATGCCCCAGGCGCGCACCGGGTGCTGGTCCTTCATGATCCAGTTGCACACGTCGATATCATGCACGTGCTGCTCGCAAATATGATCACCGCAGAGCCAGATGTAGTGATACCAATTGCGTATCTGCTTTTCCAGCGCGGTGTCGCCCTTGTCACCCCGGTGCCAGATCGGGCCGCCATTCACCCAGTAGGAACGGAGGGAGGTGATGTCGCCAATGGCACCGTCCTGGATGCGCTTGACGGTTTCGATGTAACTCGGCTTGTGCCGGCGTTGTGTGCCAGCGGCCACTTTCAGGTTCTTGCTTTTGGCTTCTTCGTAAGCCGCATACATGATCTTGCAGCCGGGCCCATCCACGGCCACCGGCTTTTCCATGAACACGTTCTTCCCGGCCTTGATGGCGGCCTGAAAGTGGGGCGCGCGAAAACCCGGAGGCGTTGCCAGGATCACGTAGTTCACGTCAGGGACCGCCAGCGCTTTTTCAAAACTATCGAACCCGCTGAAGCATTTGTCCTCGGGCACGCCGAAGTCTTTGCCTTTGGCGGCCGCTTCGGGAAAGATATCGGCCACCGCAAGGATTTTCGCTTCCACGCCCGCGAACTTGGCAGCCTCCATGAAGTTTCCGCCGGCGCCAGTGCCGCGTCCCCCCATGCCGATGATGACCGCGTTCATGGTTTTCTTATCCTGTCCCAGGGCAAGGGAAGGCAGGCTCAGGGCCGCCGTCACTGAGGCAGCCGCAATCGTTGAAGTGCGCAGGAATTGGCGGCGGGAAACCGCCGCGTTATTTTCTGGTAAGGTTTGTTGCATGGTTTGAGGTGTCTGTTTGTTTTTTTGATCGCTGTGGCAAATCTCGTTATTGGACTGTCAAGGGTGGCCATCAATCGCGCTCGACCCCGCTCGTCCAGTACTTCTGCATTTCCTCCGCCGACGGCACTTTCAACGGCCGCACGATGCGGAAGCCAACAAATTGGGCATCGGAGAAGTACCAAACGCTCTTGGGGAGCTGCGGGTCCTGCATTTTCCACGCACGGTCGGAGCCCCGCCGGGCGGCGCTGCGCAACTTGCCCGCCTCATCATCCCAGGAACCGCCACGAACTGAATGCGGGTAGGCTTTGGTGGCCTTATTCCAAGGTTCCACCACGGTGCCATTCTTGGAGGACGCCGTGTAATACTCGGGATCATATTGGTCGATCACCCACTCCACCACGTTGCCGCAGATGTCGTGCAACCCCCAGGCATTGGGCTTCTTTTTGCCCACTTTCTGGTACTTGAAATCACTGTTCTGTTCATACCAGGCATACTCGCCAATCTTGGAGGCGTCATCGCCAAAATAATAAGCCGTGGTGGTCCCGGCGCGGGCCGCATATTCCCACTCCGCTTCGGTTGGCAAACGATAGAAATGCCCGGTTTTGGCGCTCAGCCATTGGCAATACTTGTTGGCGGCGTGTTGAGTCATGGCGATGGCCGGAAAACCGTCTTTACCCATGCCGAAGCTCATTTCCACATAAGGTTTGGACGGATGCGTTACCGCATCGGCGAGCTTGTCGCCTGCCGCATCGGTCGGCACTTGGCTGCGGGTCCGCCGTTCGTCGTCTGGATACATGAACAATTCATACTCGTTCCAGGTAATCTCGCACTTGGCCATCCAGAAGGGAGCGATTTTGACCGTGTGCTGCGGCCCTTCATCTGCCTTCCGGCCTGGCTCGGTGGCGGGACTGCCCATGGTGAATTCGCCGCCCGGGATGGGCATCATGGCGTAAACCACCCGGGTCCCCGGAATCGTGTTGGTGTAGGCGCCCATCTCAGCTTCGGATTTCACGTCGGTTTTGCCGGCAATGCGCGCGTGAATTTCCGGTACCGTCACATTGTCATTGTCGGCCAGCGTGGGCAGGCTCCCATAAGGTCCGGCGGCGAACTTCTCACCGCCGGCGTTACACAGGCGGTAGCGGGTGGAATATTTCCCGTTCACCGGCTGCGAAAAGAGGACCAACCCCTTCGCAGTGGGGGCGGCGCAGACAAACTGCTCGTTGGTGGCGTAGAAGGTATCGCGCAACGCAGGCGCTTTGACGCCATCGAAGCTGAACACGGCGGCGGTTTCGCCCTGACCAAAGATCACTAGCAGGCTCGGCGCCGGCTTCGTATCCAAAGTAACCACCCGGCTCAGCGGCTTGCCCAGATCAAACTCGGTTCCTTTCCCGACTTCCAGCTTGCCGCCATTTTCGGTCACGGGCCGCACGAATAATTTGCTCTCGCCGGGCTTGTACACCAGGAATTCGCTGAGGGTTGTGCCGCGAAAGTTCCCCAGCTCGTAATCCGCGCTTTCGGGGAGGCCGGCGGCCGAAGCCACGGCCACGGCTTTGCCTGAGCTCAGATCTTCCACTCGCAAGGTGCTGCCGCCACCTGCTTTGACCACGTAAACCAGCAGTTCGGCCCCGCCGGCCTTCAACGCCAGACGGTTCGCATGCGTGGCCGGCCCCGGCAGCGCAGCCTCACCAATTTTCGGAAAAGTGGCGCCATCGTTTCGCAGCAGTGTCGCCAGGTTTTCGTCCGGCGAGTTGTAGATGCTGCTCACAAAGAGGTCCGCTACGGGGGTGTTGCCTTCCCCGCCGATATCGATCGCCACGATGCTATTCGGGCCAAGTGCGGCATCAAAGGAGATCAACAGCGGTTTGCCCGGCGCTGTCTGGCTCGAAACATCCACCACGCTCAACTCGTTGGCATCGGCCGCGGTGAAACCAAGGGCATAGGCGTTCTTGCCGGCCAGCAATTTGCCCACCGTGAAACCCGAGAGGCCTTTCAACCCTGAGGGACGATTCTCCACCCAGTTGAACAATCCGCTCTCCTGGAAGAATCCCAGACGGTACTTGCCGGTTTCCTTGTCCACGATCACCAGGTCACGGCGGCCGTCTCCATCGAAATCGCCGCCCCCGAAAAGCTCGTGCGCGGTATCCTGGACAACCGAGCTGGCCGGGCTATCCGCGGATGATGCCGGCAGGGTGGATAGAAGAAGCGAACCGATCAGGGCTGAAAAAAAATAGGCTTTCATTTCATGCAAAAAACGCCCTGACAGTGTGACTAGCGCACCCGGTGAAGTCAAAAAGATTTGCTTGGCGGTTTCGGCGCACGAGTTGACTCAAATCAAAAGACACCCGCGGAGCGAATCTGCCCCGTCCGCCTGCGCGGCGCGTCCGCCTCCCTGCCTGAGCCGCCTCTCTCATGCTCCGCTCGCGCGTTTCCGGCCCGCGCTCTGGGCCAACACCGCCAATATGATGATACCGCCGGTCAACATCAGCCGGCTGGCCTCCGGCACGGCATTAATGCTCAAAATCTTCTCCAGGTAGGCGATGGTAAAGGTGCCAAGCAACGTCAACCCCATGCCGCCGCGTCCTCCCGCCAGGCTCGTCCCACCGATCACGACCACCGCAATGGCACTCAATTCATAGCCGGAGCCCGCTTCCGGATCTCCTTGCTGTTCTTGCGCCGCCTGACAAATGCCCGCCAGCGCGGCAAAACCGCCACTCACCGCGTAGGCGAGCGCCTTTGACCAATTCACCGGCAGACCGGACAGACGGGAAGCCTCTTCATTGGAACCGATCGCGTAAAGGTGCCGCCCCCAGCAATGCCGCGAGAGCACCACCCACGCCATCACCGCGCAGACCAGGAAGACAATCGTCACCACGGACACGCTTCCCCCCAAAATCCGCCCATCAATGAACCGGAACAGGCCTGGCACATCCACAAACTGGTATGTTCCATCGGCTTGCTTCACCGCGGTGGAGACTTTCATCCCGCCGGAGATCGTTTTAGCCATTCCCC
>JBBQYD010000192.1:0-9181 GCA_038209025.1 Verrucomicrobiota bacterium
GGAGCAGCGGGGGCACCACCGGGACCACAAACGAGAAGAACCGCCCGGAATTGTCATTGGTGGCCACATTGCCCGCTTCATCCGTGCAGATGAGTTCGAAGAACCAGGTGACGCCCGGGGCAAGACCGGGGAGGGTGAAGCTCTGGTTCGTTTCGAGGAAGAGGTTGGTCAAGGAACGGTTCAAGGCGGCGGTATTTGTCCCGAAGCGAATGGCGGCGGTGGCTGGCTCGGAAGTCAGCCAGGTGATGACGGCCTGACCATAGGCGTTGGTGACCTGGAGAGAGGAAAAGCCTGGAGGTGAGAAATCGGCCCGGGCAGTGGTGGTGCGGAAGGTGTTGGCGGAGGCATCGAAATAGCGGGCCGTGATCAGGTTTCCATCGGCCACCTGAAGCTTGCCGTCAGGGATGGCGGGGCCGGTGGCGACAACCACCGCGCCGGTGAACAAGCCAAAGGAACCGGCGGCGCGGAGCACAATGTTTTCAGGCACGGCTTCCAAGGTGCTGGCCAGCGTGATTGGGGCGGTGGATTGGCCGCCCAGGTTTTCATCGACGAGTTGAATTTGGATAAGGTCGGTGCTCCGATAGGCAGACCGATTGAACGTGACAATGCCGGTGCCCTGCGGGGCCGGTTGCGTGGAAATGACCAGGGCGAAATCCTGGTCGATGGCAAAAGTATCAATGCGGGCATCGGCAACGATTTTGGCCGCCCGCACGCGAATGGTATAAAGGCCGGGCTGGGGTAGCCGGAGATGGACGCCCTCGACGTTGTTGATGGTATCGGTGGCGGCGGCGTTGGCGATGGAATCACCATTGTGGAACTGGTTCCCGTGATAGACCGCGCCATCCGGGCCGATCACCTCGAGATCGAGATTATTGACCAGCGCCGGGATGGCTCCAGGGAAACCCGGCACATCGGTGTAGGTGAGAGTGATTTTTAGTGGCTGGGTGGAATCGCTGAGGATGACCCGTTTTTCAAACGTTTGCCCTTCGGTCAGGGTAATCGTCTGATCGGTGTAATCGAAGACCATGGAGGAATCGAAGAACGGCACGAGGTCGATGCGGCCCCAGCCTTCGTCGTGGTTGGGGACCGGCAAGGTTCCGAATTCATCCAGGAGGTCCACAGCGGTGTTGATCAGGGCGGCTTTGACGAGTGCGGGGGAGGGCGTCAGACCCCCGTGGGTTTGGCGGTAAAACTGGACAAAGACGGCGGCGGCCCCGGAGGCGTGGGGCCCGGCCTGGCTGGTGCCGCCCTGGTATTGGTAGTAAGGAGAAATGGGCGCCCAGGCATATTGATCCGTGGCGGAGGCGGATTGTAGCGAGGCAATGTAGGTGCCGGGCGCGACGACATCAGGCTTGATGCGTCCGTCTTCGCACGGGCCGCGGCTGGAGAAATCGGCCATGACTTCCGGGCCATCGCCGTAAATGAGAAATTCGATCCGGTCGCTTTCGGAGGCGCCCGTGGCGATGACGTTTTTCGCCACCGCCGGGCTGCCGATGGTTTGGGGCGCGGGACCGGCGTTGCCGGCGGAGAATTCGAGAATGAAAGGCTGATCGCCCAGGCGGATGGGGTCGGCATCGCGGACGAGTTCATCAAACTCCATGGCGCTGGTATCGTAGCGGCCCTGAGTGTCATCGCCCCAGCTATTCGAGCCGATTTCAGCCCCGGCGCTCAGGGCGTCGGAGGTGAGGCCGTCGAAGCCCGGCGGGGGATAATAGTTGCCGACCCCATCGAAGATGCGCTGGGCCACGATGCGGGCGCCGGGCGCGACCCCCAGGCCATAAAGCACCCCATTTTCATCGGTTTCGCCGGTGGCGGCGTTGCCGGCGATGATCCCGGACACATGCGTGCCATGGCTGTGTTCATCGGCAGCATCCAACAGGCCGCCGTAGGCGAAAAAGGTGGGGGTGCGCCCAAACAGGTCGGGATGCATGGTTTCGGCGTCGCCATTGTTTAACCCGCTATCGGCCACCGCGACCGTTACGCCCGAGCCATCGTAGCCGAAGTCCTGGGTCACCAGTCTGCCGGGGCCGCCATCGCCGGCAACCAGCTTGGAAGCGGCTTCGTCATACAGTCGCATTTGCGGCGCGGGCTCGATCCAGAGGACGGCGTCGGACCGGGAGAGTTGGTCGAGTTGCGCCGCGGTGAGTTGCCCGCGGATTATCCTGCCGGAGCGGAGAGAGGATTCCTGCTGAACACTGGCAAACCTGGCTTTGAGGCCGGCCGCTTCCTGGGGGTCGGTGCCGGGGGCAATCAGGATGGTGGCGGTCATCCTTGTATTGACGGAGGATTTCGCCTGGGCTTGCAGAGTGCGATGGATTTTGTGCTCCGGGCGGTAGGTGCCGAACCAGGTAACGAAGGGAAGGGCGCGGATTTCCTGGGTTCTTGCGTTTTTGGCGCGCGCCACGAAGGCGTCGGCGGGGACGTAGTGCAGGAGGTCAAGTCCGAGAGCCTGCACTTGGGCGCGCTGTTCGGGGGTAGGTGAGGCGGTGAACTGGATCAGGAAGAGGCCGGAGCCGGCATTGGTCGTTACGGCGGGGGTGACGGCGGACCGGGATCGGGGATCAACGGAGATCGTTTCGTTGCGCAGTTGGATATCCTTGGCCAGGGCGCAAAAGGAAAGGAAAAGCGAGAGGAACAACCCAAGGGCGGCACGGCAACTACACGCGAGACAAGAGAACTTCACGAGTAGAAACTAGGTGACTTGCAGCAGAAAGACAAGTAGGGGAAGGGTTCAATTCTTCCGGCTGCCTCCAGCTCGAATCGTTTACAGTCCGAGCGCCCGCTTCAACACGGGGGCCAGCTTGTTGGCGATGATGCCATAGCCGCGGTCGGAAGGATGGACCCCGTCCCTGGACAACGCGTCGTGTTCCTTGAAGCCAATCAGGTCCTCGCCTTCGACCAGGAAGAGTTGCTTGTCTCCGGCCTTGATCAGCTCATTGACCGGGTCGCGCATGACGGTGCGGGTGTGAACGCTCCGGGCGGAATAGGACGGGTCGCCGACTTCCTTGACCGAGGTGATGGGCGTCATTGCGATGATGGGAACGCTGGGGTGGCGGCGGCGGATGGCTGCCAGCATCGACTTGAAAGCGGTGGCGTCCTGCATTCCGTAGGATTTGCCGAGGTCAAACACGTAGCAACAGCCGGGCACCGAATTCACGAGTTCGACCACGTTGGTTTCCGCCTTGCCTGCGCCCCCGAAACCCAGGTTGACGAAATCCAGGTTCAACTCCCGGCCAAGAATCGCCGGATAAGTCTGTCCGGGGTTGATTGCGCCGCTGCCCTGGCAGACCGACGATCCATAGAACACGACCGGCTGCGGACGGGCATAACGATGGTCCGGCGTGGTGAATCTGGTTCCCGGGTCCACTCCAATTGCTTTGACAAGGACCTCCTGAAGGTGGGGCAGGTAGATGACAATTTCCTTTTCCTGATGATCCAGATCCTGGAACAGCACCAGTTCGGTGGCATCGCCGGTCTTGTCGCCGACCGTGGATTTGCAGGGCTGGCCGTTGACATAGGTCTCGAACCGTCGCGGGTCGCCGCCGTTCGCGGCTGCCGCTTGCACGGCCAGCCGGGACGTGGTGCATCTCATGACAATTCGTCCACCGGACGGGCACTTGGAGCGGCCTTGCACCCCCTTGGGCAGGGAGTCCATCGCCGGGGCAGGCATTCGCCAGAGTTTCGGACTGTTCGTCTCAGACCAGGCGAGGCCAAGGACTTTGAATTTCGTGTTATCCGGGAACGCGATCCAGTTGCGCTCGGTTTGGGAGGGAGAATCCGCACTCCGGCCGTTTAGTCCAGCCGCCAGAAACAGCGCCAGAAACAGCGCCGCCAACTTTGCTGATGAGGTTTTCATGGTTTTGATCAAGGTGCCATCCGCGCCCTGCGCGATAGCCCAGCCTACCCGGCCGCCGGCAAAAAGCGACAATTCCTTCAGTCCGGGTGCCCTTTTTGGCGCTGTGGTTGATTCGTTGTGCCATAACAGGTGTTACCCAATGGCTGCTTTGTTTGTTTAGTTTTCAGTGTCTTTTCTCTTGGTAGTTCTTCCCGGCAAGGTTTCAGAGAATTATTTATTCGTCAAACAAGACCAGACCGCGTAAGTTATGTCCGTCTTTCACAAATCAACGCTTATATGGCAACGGAATGTTCCGATCGTCTGCCGAGCCAGGCAGTCATGGCTAATTTCCATGGCCCGCGCCGGTGGAGCGAATGGTCATTCCCCCCCCCTGAGTATTATGAAATTAAAGACTCCGACTGAACAGGTGGTTTGGCGCAAGGGTTCAAGGGTCAACTCTGCCTTGTTTGCGGTCTTGCTTCTCCCCGCCGTGGCGATGACAGCCCTCGCTTTGGATGTGCGTGACGGCCTGGTTTCCTATTGGCCGCTGGATGAGGTCACCGGCGGCACGACCGCCGACGCCGCCTTTACCAATGCGATGACCGTGGTTGGGAGCCCGTCCGTTGTGGCGGGCAAGTTTGGGAACGCGTTTACGCTGGCCAACAACATTTATTTGACCAACCTGCACGCCGCCGATGCCTTTCCCACAGCCGGCCTGCCCATTTATCAAGCCGGATCTTACACCATTTGCATGTGGGTCAAAGGGACCAACCAAACGGCCAAGTACCTTTACACCGAAGGGAATCTTGCCTCTGCGGCCACGCTGTTTGTCCTGCAAACAGGGAATGCCGCCGCCAACAACGCCAAATTGGATGTCGTCATCCGCACGGATGCCAACACCACACTGATGAATCATGTGGTCAGCACCGCCGTGGTTTTCGACAACACCTGGCACCATATTGCCTGGGTTGACGAAAATGGAAGGGCCCGGCTGTATGTGGATGGACAGCTTGACGTGGCAAACTTTAACTATACGCGTTCCGGAGCGTTCACTTTGAGTTCCTCGGCCATCGGCACGCTGGTGCGGAACACCATCTCGAGCACGGCCGTTTTCAATGGCCAGATTGACGACGTTGCGATTTGGGAGCGGCCTTTGTCACCGGCCGAAATTGAGATGGTTCGCACCAACGGCATCACGACGCCCATCACCCCCGTCCTCCCGGCGCTGTATGAGGTTCCCGCCAACGCCACCAGGAATCTGGGAGACTGGAACATTTTCAGCGTGCGCGCCTACGCGCATCGACCCGACAACAATTTCACGTATCAATGGTACCGGAACGGGGCTCCCATTTTTGATGGGACCGGCCGGACGTATCAAACCGAACACCTCACCTCCGCCAATACCGGGGACTTTTTTTCCGTGCAGGTCAGCAATGGGGTCGGCTCGACCAACTCCGCGGATGCGACGTTAACCGTGCAGCCGGATCTCGCGCCGGATGTTCGAAACGGGCTGATCAGCCATTGGCCGCTCGATGTCATTGAGCAGGCGGACACCAATCTCCTTTCACCGGACCTTTACAGCCACACGGACATGGTCCTGTGGAACTTCAGCGGAACGAACGATTTCGTATCGGGCCACCAGGGCAACGCCTTGAGTTTTGATAACATCACGAAATATACCCACCGTACCAATGGAACCGCCATCTACATGTCCACCAACCACTCGGTCTCCCTGTGGGTCCAGGGGGATTACAGCTTTCAGAACGACCGGCGGGTCTATTCGGAAGGTTCCCCGACCAATAACAACGCGTTGTTCACGCTGGGGACCGACCCGGCCGGGACGAGCCCCTCAGCGAGCGTGTTGATTCGCCCCGATGTGGGCGCCACGGGGGTTAACTCGCGCCGCTCCACCCGCGCGGTTTTTGATAATACCTGGCACCACCTGGTGTGGACCGATGCGAATGGCCGCGGGAAACTGTATGTGGACGGTGTGCTTGATGAAACGGATTATACCTACACCAGAGCCACTACGACCCTGAGTCAGACCTCGTTGGGAGCCGTGCTTCGCGGAGTTACCGTGGGCAATTATTATTTTGGCAACGTCGATGATGTGGCCACCTGGAATCGCGTGCTCAGCTACACGGAAATCCAGGATATAATGAACAACGGGATTCCTGCTCCCGTGGCCGCCATTCCCCCCTCCATTGCCCAGCAGCCTGCCGACCGCACCAACAACACCTGGGTGGGAGATACCGTTTCCTTTTCCGCCGCGGCTAATGGAACATTTCCGCTGTCCTTCCAATGGTGGAAGGACGGAACGGCTATCGCCACCAACCTTAACCCGAGCGCCGCCACCGACACCCTCGCCCTTACAAACGTGCAACTTGGCGCCAACGGCCTTTATTGGCTGGTGGTTTCTAACACCGCGGGCACCACGAATAGCTCGGTGGTTCAGTTGCTCGCGAAGGCTTTCACGCCGGTTACGAATGGCGAGGCGCTCAAAATCGATGTGGGCCTGGCGAGTTCGCCGAACCTGCAGCCTGGTTTTGATGAATTCACGCTGGCGGTAAATGGCTCCAGCTACAATGCCGTGGGGGTGACCGTCACCTCCATTGGCGGCGTCGGCCTGGCCTCCCGCAACCGGCTCACGGACTCCCCGGTTTGGGTTACCAACTCGCCACCACGCTTGACCCAGGCATCCGTTTACAACGATTTCATCTACGCGAGCAGCGCCGCGGTTGATGTTGGAATGAAAGTCCTGATCGAACGGTTGGCGCCCAATACCCCCTTTGGTGTCACGATTTGGTCCTACGACGTGAACAGCACGGGCACGCGGGTGTCTGATTGGACGGAAACCTCCTCCGGAACTCCCATCCCAGTCGCCACGGAATATACTTTCTCTGGCTCAAATCGCGTGACTAATGATTTTCAGTACACCTTCGGCGGCCTCTTTACCTCTTCCCCAGCCGGCAAATTGCAGTTCGAGGGACGCCGGAATGCCGCCAGTGTGGGCGGCGCAGGCAGCGCCGATATTGGCGTTTTCTTCAACGCGATCCGGGTCGTGGCACGCCCTGTCGGCACGCGGGTCAGGCAGTTTGGGATCGTGAACGGCAATTTGGAGGTGCAGATCGAAGGAGACTACCCTGGGCAACCGCTGGCGCTGCAAGAGAGTTCGACGCTCGCCCCCGGTTCCTGGTCGGCTGCGGTTGGCGCAACCGCCACTCTCACGAACGGCCCGGCGGTCATTTTCGAGATCCCCACCGGGGCTTCGCCCAGGTTTTATCGGGCGGTGAGTCAGCCTGCCTGGTGATGAAGCTGGGGGGAGTATAGGCTGTGTTTACCCGTCCCACGCCACCGCCGTCGGAAGCGAATGGCGAGACTACTTGCGCCGGAAAAAGATAAAAGCGGCGAGGGTGAGGCCAACCAGATTCAGCACCACGGCGATGCCTAACAGGGTCTCGATGGTTATGGCGCCAATCATCCCCGGGAACTTAACACGGGCCAAAAGAAAAGGCTCACGATAAACGTGAGCCCGATGGGCCGTGCCTCTGCGGATATTCTCCTTCGGGGGGGGGCGCCGATGGCGGGAGACAACAGCACCGCTGCCACTCATGGAGGCAGTGCAAACAAGGCGGGAAGGGGCGGAGGCGGGAAGGCATCCCGAATCTTCCGCCACCCCCGGTCGAGTTGACGTTCAGCCGGGCGTGACGAATTTTGAAAAGCGGTCATTGGCCGCATCCCAAGCCGCGCCATTTTGAGGCTCGAAAGTTTCGACCACGGAGGATTGGCGGACCACCTGGCGCATTTCAGCCAGGCTCGAAAGTTCCCCGCTGGAGCGCACCTGGGTGAGCAGGTTGCCCATGGCGGTCGCCTCCACCGGGCCACTGAGCACCGGGCGCTGGCAGGCATCGGCGGTGAATTGGTTTAGAATCTTGTTTTTCGAGCCGCCCCCCACGATATGAATGACTTCAATGCGGTTGCCGGTGAGTTCTTCCAGCCAGGCGAGCACCTGCCGGTATTTAAGAGCCAGGCTCTCGTTGGCGCACCGCACCAACTCGCCCTCGGTCTTGGGCGCGGGCTGTTTCGTTTCACGACAAAACGCCTGCATCGCTTTTGGCATGTCCGCCGGGCTGAGGAAGCGGGGGTCGTTCGGGTCCACGAGGCTGCGCAGGGGAGCCGCCTGGCCCGCCATATCTTCCAACTGCGGATAGGTGAAGGGCTTGCCTGACGCCTCCAAGCTGCGTTTGCACTGCTGGATGAGCCAGAGCCCCATGATGTTCTTCAGCAACCGGTAGGTGCCATCCATGCCGCCCTCATTGGTCATGTTCAACTCGCGGGTGCGCTCGGTAAGGGACGCTTTGGCGATCTCCGCGCCCATGAGCGACCAGGTGCCGGAACTCAGGTAGGCCCAGTTGGGGCGGCCAGTGTTGGCGGTGGGCACCCCGGCCACCGCGGCGGCGGTGTCATTGGTGGGCGGAGCGACCACTTTGATCGGACCCAGCCCGGTTTTTTCGGCCACGGACTTCCGCAGCACTCCCAAAGCTGTGCCGGGCGCCACCACCTTGGGGAACATTTTTACAGGAAGATCGAAGGTCTTGAGCAGGTCGGTTGCCCAATTCCGCTTTACGGCATGCATGCACTGGGTGGTGGTGCCGTTGGTGAATTCGACCACGCGCGACCCGCACAATGCCCAATGAATGAAGTCCGGCATGAGCAGGAGGCAATCCGCCATCTCCAGCAGTTTGGGAGCATGCTGTTTCAGTGCGAAAAGCTGGAACAGCGTGTTGAACTGCATGAACTGGAGCCCGGTGCGGGCGAACATCTCGGCGCGCGGCATCTTGTGAAAAGCCTTTTCCATGATCCCGTTGGTGCGGGAGTCCCGATAATGGTAAGGCTGGCCCAGCATTTCGCCCTGGCGGTTGAGCAGCACATAATCCACTCCCCAGGTATCGGCTCCCACAGAAACAATGCTTTTGCCATATTTCCTGGCCGCCAGGCCCAGGCCATGCTGGATTTCATGCCAGAGCCGGATGACGTCCCAACGCATGGTGTCCGCCAGGTACACCGGGCCGTTCGGAAACCGATGCACCTCTTCCAGCTTGAGCTTTTTTCCGTCCCAGAGTCCGGCCATGACCCGGCCGCTTTCGGCCCCGAGGTCAACGGCGAGATAAACGCGATTTGCCATAAGCCGGATCAGTGTCCCGCGACGCCCTGGCCCTTGAGCCAGGTGCCAAAACCGATGATGACGGTGGAGAGAATCAGCGTGGCGATGCCCAGAGCGATCAAGGTGTGGGCTTTGCGGCTGGAACCCTTCCACTCGTGCAAGATCCAGCCCCACATGGTGCT
>JBBQYD010000193.1:0-9173 GCA_038209025.1 Verrucomicrobiota bacterium
ACATGCTTCAGCGGGTCACCCTCCGGGCGGCCGCCATCGCCGCCGCGCTCGGGGAGGATGCGGGAGAGGAATTGAAATGGTGGGGGCAGGCGCTGGAGCGGACCTGCCGCGACCACCTGGAGGATTTGCTTTTCCTGGCACCGTGGCTGGCCCTGCCGGTTTTTGCCCCGCCAGCCGGCGAAACGGGGCTGAACTCGCCGGCGTCGCCGGCGGATGAGAGCCTCCCGCCGTCGGCTGCCGCCACCATCAGCGCCCGGTTCGCGCAACTCGACGAGGCCCCCACGTTGCGCCAGGTGGCGGACCTGGCTCAGTCGCTATGCCCGGCGGTCGAAGCGGCGCGGCAGGCGCTCGCCGCCGAAGCGGCCGGATCCCCGGAGCAGGTGGAAAGCCTCACCCAATGGTTGCGCTGTTTGCAGCAAGGCGCCAGCCGCGCGAGCCAGCGCATGCTCGCGCTGGAAGACCTGGCCCGGCAAAGCGCCGAGCTGGCCGAAATGGATTTCAGTTTCTTGTTCGATCAGGCCCGCGAGCTGTTCTCCATCGGCTTCAACGTCACCGAATGCCGGGCTGATGCCAGCTTTTATGATTTGCTGGCCTCCGAAGCGCGGCTGTGCAGCTATGTCGCGATCGCCCGCGGCCAGGCTTCGCAGGACCATTGGTTCTCACTGGGACGGCTCGTCGTCGATTTGGGGGGAGATCCGGTGTTGGTGTCGTGGAACGGGTCGATGTTTGAGTATTTGATGCCGCTGCTGGTGATGCCGAACTACGACCGGACCCTGCTTGACCAGACGTGCGCGGGGGCCGTCCGGCAGCAAGTCGAGTATGGCCGGTTGCGGGGTGTGCCCTGGGGCGTTTCAGAATCGGGGTACAATCGGACCGACGCCCACCTGAACTACCAGTACCGCGCTTTTGGCGTGCCGGGCCTGGGTTTAAAGCGGGGCCTGGCTGAGGACCTGGTGATTGCTCCTTATGCCACAGTGATGGCGCTGATGGTCGCGCCCCGGGAGGCTTGCGGGAATATGGAACGGCTGGCCGACGAGGACCGCGAAGGCCGCTACGGCTTCTACGAGGCGGTGGATTACACCCCGTCGCGCCTGCCCCGGGGCCAGTCCAGCGTCACCATCCGCTCATTCATGGCGCATCACCAGGCGATGAGCCTCCTGGCCCTGGATTATGTGGTGCTCGACCGGCCCATGCAAAGGCGCTTCCTGTCCTGTCCCTCCTTCAAAGCGGCGGACCTGCTGTTGCAGGAGCGGGTGCCCCAAACCGTCGCCAAGGTTCTTTCGGAAGAGTATGAACTGGCAAAGTCGCGGAAGTTCTCCGGTGACGACGAAGGCCTCATGCGCCTGTTCACCGATCCGAATTTGCCATCTCCGCAAGTCCATTTGTTGTCCAACGGCCGCTACCATGTGGTGGTGAGCAACGCGGGCGGCGGCTACAGCCGCTGGCGGGAACTCGCCCTGACGCGCTGGCGCGAGGATTCCACCCGCGATTGCTGGGGAACCTTTGTGTATTTGCGCGAGGTCGCCACCGGCGAGTTCTGGTCGGCCGCTCATCAGCCTTGCCTGCGCGCGACCAAACGGTGCGAGGCCATTTTTACCCAGGCGCGCGCCGAATTCCGCCAGCGCCATGCCGATATCGAAATCCACACCGAAATCAGCGTCTCGCCCGAGGATGATGTGGAGCTGCGCCGCATGAACCTGACCAACCATTCCCACACGCGGCGGGTGATCGAACTGACCAGTTATGCCGAGGTGGTGCTCGCGCATCCCGCGGCGGACGCCTCCCATCCGGCTTTCAGCAATCTCTTCGTGCAAACCGAGTTCGTGGGGCCCCGCCCGGCCATTCTTTGCACCCGCCGCGCCCGTTCCGAGGCTGAAAAACCGCCGTGGTTGCTCAATTTCATGGTCGGGCAGAATGGCGAGGCCGGCGATGTCTCCTGTGAAACCTCTCGCGCCAATTTCATCGGCCGGGGCCGGACCCTCGCCCACCCCGCCGCCCTGGAGGCAGTTTCGCCGCTCTCCAATACCACCGGGTCGGTCCTCGACCCCATCACCTCCCTGCGGCGCACGGTCACCCTCCCGCCCCATGAAACGGTCCGCATCGATCTGGTGATGGGCGTCGCGGAAACCCGCGAAGCGGCGCTGGCGCTGGTGGAAAAGTATTACAACCCGCGCATGGCCGACCGGGCGCTGGACCTCGCCTGGACCCATAGCCAGGTGGCCTTGCGGCTCCTCGATGCCACCGAGCCTGAGGCGCAGCTCTACGCCCGGCTGGCCGGCGCGTTGATCTATGCCGATCCGACCCGCCGTGCCAACTCCGGGGTGCTGCTCAATAACCGCCGCGGCCAAAGCGGGCTTTGGGGCTACGGCATCTCCGGCGACGCGCCGATTGTGCTCCTGCGCATCAGCGACTCCGGCAAGCTCGAACTGGTCCAGCAACTCATCCAGGCGCACTCCTACTGGCGCATGAAAGGCCTGCTGGTTGACCTGGTGATCCTGAACGAGGACGTTTCGGTTTATCGCCAGAGCTTGCACGACCAAATCATCAATTTGATTTCCTCCGTCATCGAGGCCCAAATCCTCGACAAGCCGGGCGGCATCTTCGTTCGCCGCCTCGAACAGGTCTCCAGCGAAGACCGCGCCCTGATGCAATCGGTTGCGCGCGTGGTCCTGTCCGACGAGAACGGGACTTTGGCCGAACAAATGGACCGTCCCGGCACGCCGGCCCCGATCATCCCGTGGCTGACGCCGGTCCGCCCGCCGTTCCGCGACTCGCCCGAACGGCTGCCGCGGCGCGAACTGGTTTTTGACAATGGGCTGGGCGGTTTCACGCTGGATGGGCACGAATATGTCATCACCCTGCTGCCGGACCAGGCGACTCCGGCCCCCTGGGTAAACGTGCTGGCGAATCCCTATTTTGGAACGGTGATTTCAGAGAGCGGCAACGCCTACACCTGGGTCGAAAATTGCCACGAGTTCCGGCTCACGCCCTGGAACAATGATCCGGTTACTGACAGCACGGGCGAGGCCTTCTACCTCCGGGATGAGCAAAGTGGGCAATTCTGGTCGCCCACCCCGCTGCCGGCGCGTGGCGCCACCCCGTACGTCATCCGTCATGGTTTCGGTTACTCCATCTTCGAACACACCGAGAACGGCATCGTTTCCGAGCTGACGGTCTATGTGGCCATGGATGCGCCGGTGAAGCTCGCGGTGCTGAAGGTGCGCAACATTTCCGGCCGGCCCCGCCGCCTGTCGGTCATCGGCTACTGGGAATGGGTCCTAGGGGAGTTGCGCCACAAGAGTCTGCTGCACGTGCAAACCGAAATGGACCCCAAAACCGGCGCCTTGCTGGCACGCAACCCCTACAACGCCGAGTTTGCCGAGCGCATCGCCTTCATCGACGTGAATGATGCCATGCGCAACTTCACGGGTGACCGCAAGGAGTTTCTGGGCCGTAACGGGAGCCTGGCCAGCCCGGCCGCCCTCAAGCGGACCCGTCTGTCAGGCAAAGTCGGAGCGGGCCTGGACCCGTGCGGAGCGGTGCAGGTGACGTTTGACCTGGCGGACGAGCAGGAGCGGGAAACCAGCTTCCGTCTCGGCGTGGGGCGAAGCCCGGGTGAGGTGCAGACTTTGATCCGCCGGTTCCGGGGCCCGGGGGCCGACCGCGCCGCTCTCGAAGGCGTCTGGCAATACTGGAATCGAACGCTCGGCGCGGTGCAGGTCGAAACGCCGGATTCCTCGGTCAATATGCTGGCCAACGGCTGGCTGCTGTATCAGACCTTGAGCAGCCGCCTTTGGGCTCGCACCGGGTTCTACCAATCCGGTGGCGCTTTCGGCTTCCGCGACCAGTTGCAGGATGTCATGGCGCTGGTGCATGCCGAGCCGGCGCTCACCCGCGAGCATCTCCTGCGGGCCGCCGCTCATCAATTCCGCGAGGGCGACGTGCAGCATTGGTGGCACCCCCCCACCAGCCGCGGCGTGCGCACCCATTTTTCCGACGACTACCTCTGGCTGCCTTACGTCACTTGCCGCTACGTCGCCTGCCTCGGCGATACCGGCGTCCTGGATGAGTCCGTTCGCTTTCTTGAAGGCCGGCCCGTGAAAGCCGAGGAAGAGTCTTACTTCGATTTGCCGAATCGATCTGAGGAGACCGCCACTCTGTATCAACACTGTGTTCGCGCCATTGAACATGGCCTCAGGTTCGGTCAGCATGGCTTGCCGCTCATGGGTTGTGGCGACTGGAATGACGGGATGAATCTGGTCGGCCCTGAGGGGCGCGGTGAAAGTGTCTGGCTGGCCTTCTTTCTCTATGACGTGCTGACCCAGTTTGCCGAATTGGCGCGCCGGCACAACGACCTCCCCTTTGCCGAGCGTTGCCTCGACCAGGCCCGGCAACTGCAGCAAAACATCGAGCAACATGCCTGGGACGGACAATGGTATCGCCGCGCATACTTCGATAACGGCGAACCACTGGGTTCCCAGACCAACCCGGAATGCCAGATCGATTCGCTGCCGCAAAGCTGGGCGGTGCTCAGCGGCGCCGGCAATCCCCAGCGCGCCCGCCAGGGCATGCAAGCCGTGGACGACCGCCTCGTCCGCCGCCGCGCCGGCCTGATCCAGCTTTTCGATCCGCCCTTCGATCACTCCGCCCTCAACCCGGGCTACATCAAAGGCTACATCCCGGGTGTGCGCGAGAATGGCGGGCAATACACTCACGGCGCCATCTGGGCCACCATGGCCTTTGCCGTCCTGGGAGAAACCGAGCGGGCCTGGGATCTGTTCAAATTGCTCAATCCCATCCACCACAGCGCCTCTCCCAGCCAAGCCGCCACTTACAAAGTCGAGCCCTACGTCATCGCCGCCGACGTTTACGGGTTCGACCCCCACACCGGCCGGGGTGGGTGGACCTGGTACACCGGTTCCGCCAGTTGGATGTACCGCCTGTTGGTGGAAACCTTGTTGGGCCTTCATCTCGAAGGCGATCAACTGCGCCTGGAGCCCCGCCTGCCGAAAGCCTGGAACACCTTCACCCTCCATTATCGGTATCACCAAACCCGCTATCACATCGTCGTCACCCGCTTCTCCGACGGCATGTTCCACTCCAACCAGATTGTCCTCGACGGTCGGGAACTCCCAGGTGAAAGAATCCCCCTGGTGGACGACGGTCTTGACCACTCCGTTGACGTGAAGACGATGTAACCCGGCCAGACTTGCACGGCCAGCCGCTTGACGCCCCCGCCTGCGCCTGCCACCCTCCGGCCATGACGAGTGAGTGCGGCAACCCATCTTCCCTCACCTGCACGGCTTCAATACACAGGCAGGGCGTGGAAAAGCAAATGCCTCTCAGCCTCAGCCAGTTTTACGAACCCAGGCGTTGATGCGCCCGGTCACGCGACCCACTGCCTTTGCCTTCCCTGATTATGAAACACCTTGCCACCACCACGCTGGTCCTCCTCTCGGGTTGGATTTTATCCGTCACGCACGCGGATGAGCCGCGTTTCAAGACGCGCGCGGTCTGGGTCGATCCGCCTTCCTTTGCTTCCGCGGGGGCCACGGATGAACTGCTCGCGCGCTGCCAGAAAGCCGGGTTGAATTTGATCCTGCCGAACGTGATGTGCTATCAGACCATTTCGTTCAAGTCGCCCCACTTCCGCGGCCGGGTGACGGCCACTGACACCTTCGATCCGCTCGCGTATGTGATTCGTAAAGCCCGCGCGGCCGGCATCAAAGTTCAGCCGTGGTGCTGCGTGTATTACGAAGGCGCGAGCGGCCAATCCGGCAAGCCCCTAAATTCGGCCTGGCTCAACCGCTCCCTTGATGGCCGGCCATTCGAGAAGAATTTTCTCTCACCCTCCAACCCCGAGGTGAATCCGTATTTGCTTCCAGTCATCAAGGATTTGCTCGCCTATGACATCGACGGCATCCACCTGGATTACATCCGCTATCCCGGCACGGCGTTTGACTATTCCGACGCCGGCCGCCAGGCATTTCAGGCCGCTGCCGGTTTTGATCCGCAGGACTTTCTGGATCGCGCCGAGCGCATCATTCCGCCGGAGCAGGAGAAGTTTCCGGTGCGCGTGCTGCATCCCAGGATCCACGCGGACCAGGTGTGGGAACTTACCTTCATTGAACGCACGTTGGATCAAGCCGGTCTGGGTTTCGCCTTTGTTTCCGAAACTCCCGGCGAGATCTCCAGGTTGCGCGTGCCGGGGTTGTTGATCATCAGCTCCTACGCCGACGTTTCGCCGGCCATGGTGCGGGCTTTGGAGGATTACGTCCGTCGTGGCGGCAACCTCCTGTGGGCGGATTTCCCGTCCAAAGCGCTGGCCGGGTCTCCCGCGCTGCAGACGCTGACCTCGATTGCGGGCGGGCGGTGGATTGGTCAACGGCGGATCACGCTTCAAGCCGCGGGCGGTCATCCGCTGGCGCGGGCATGTTCCGACCAGCCGTTCAGGGCGGAGTCGGTGGTGGCGCCGGCCTTGCGAGGCGCAACGGTCATCGCCCAACTCGACAGCGGTGAACCAGCCGTCATGTTGCACGAAACCGGCAAGGGCCGGGTGCTGGTATTGGGCTTCCACCTGATGAAGAGCACTTCTCCCGTGACCGCGGCCCTGGCCAGGGAAATAGTGGCCTGGTTCAAGCTGGAGGCGGGCGTTAGCGGCCCTGATCCGCTGGCGGCCAAGCGCGCTGAGTGGGTGACGTGGCGCGGTGAGCGCGTCACGCAACTCGTCCGCGACCTCAGCGTTGCCGCCAAACAGCACGATCCACGGCTGGTCATCAGCTCCTCTGGCGGTCCTGCGACGTGGGAGTTTTACGGCTGCTATCGCGACGCCCGGCTCTGGCTCGCCACCGGCATCAACGATGAATTGTTTCCGATGAACTACACGCCCGATCCCGCCGTGTTCTCCGAGATGATGCGCCAGCAGGCGGAGTCAGCGCCGCCCGGAAAGCTCGGCCGGATTTTTCCCGGGCTGCAAATCTACGCGAGCACGGTCGTCGGCGGCAAGCGGGTCAACAAACCGGGCGAGGCGGCAATCGTTGACGCGGAATTGCGCCTGGTTCAAGAGCACGGTTATCAGGGCTTTTGTCTGTTCGCCTGCAATTACCTTAGCGATGAGATCATCGAAGTCGTGCGCAAGTTTGGCGGTCCGGCAAAATGACCTGCGGCCGCCGGCTAGAATCAGCTTGCGTCAGCCGATCCCGGGCCTTCCGACTCATAGCCAGTGCCTCCACGTGATCCCCAGGAGGGGCTCAGGCATCCCGCCCCCATTGCGGCATTCTCGCCCGGTTCCGACAAGTGGTCCCGCGGGTTGGCAGATCCGCCCTCCTGTGTTAGGGTAGAGGGCAGACCGAGTTTCCCGAATCAATGAAAAAATACCATTCAACCATCATGGTCGTGGATGATGACACCGCTGACCTGATGCTGATTGAAAGGGCCTTCAGGGCCATTGGCGTGAGCGACCCGATTCACACCATCAATGGCGGGTTGGAGGCGATTGCCTACATGATGGGCGAAGGGAAATATGCGGACCGCAGCCTGTACGCCTACCCCACCTTCATTACCACGGATTTAAAAATGCCGGGAGCGGATGGCTTTGCCGTGCTGGAACATCTCAAGAACAACCCCGAATGGGCCGTCATCCCCACAGTCGTTCTCACGGGCTCCTGCGACCTGGACGACATCAAGAAGGCCTACATGCTGGGAGCCAGCTCCTACCACGTGAAGCCCGGTTCGCTCGATGGCCTCCGCCAAATGTTGAAGACGCTGAACGATTATTGGATGACCTGCGAGGTCCCGGAGGTGGACCGCACCGGACGGCAACTGCGTACGGACAGCGCCGGCAAGCTGGGTGAACGATTTGCGCAGGCCCTGTCACCGTCCGTGCTTTCGAACCAGCTTGCGGCTCCGGCTAACGGCAAGACCACCCCGGGCTGCCAGGACCGAGGCCCCCACGACAACGAGGCCCCGGCTATGCGTGCCTCCGAACTCAGCTACCGCCGCCTGTTTGAAACCGCTCAGGACGGCATCCTGATCCTGGAGGCTGACACCGGACGCGTGAGCGACGTCAACCCATTCCTGGTCAAACTACTGGGCTTTTCCCATGGCGAAATGGTTGGCAAAACCGTCGGCGAACTCAGTCCGTTCAGGGATGTCGTGTCCAACCAAGCCATGCTGGAGCGGGTGCAAAAAGACGGCTACGTCCGCTATGAGGACCTGCCATTGGAGACCAACGAGGGCCGCCACATTGCTGTCGAGTTTGTCAGCAACGTCTATCAATCGGGAGACAAGCAGGTCATTCAATGCAACATCCGCGACATCACCCGGCGCAAACAGGCGGAAACTGAGATACGCGAGCTCAACGAAACCCTCGAGCAACGTGTTCTCCAGCGCACGGCGCAACTCAAATCCGCCAACGCGGAGCTGCAAACCTTCAATTATTCGGTTTCTCACGATTTGCGCGCACCGCTGCGCCGCATCCTGGGTTTCGCAGAGGTGCTCCAGCAAGAGGCTGGCATTTCCCTTTCAGCCGCCAGTCTCGCATCGCTCGGCACCATCTGCGGGTCGGCGCGCCAGATGGGAGCCCTGATCGACGACCTCCTGGCGTTCTCACGCATCGGGCAGACTGAGGTGGCAAAAACCGAGGTGGATCTCAACGCCCTGGCTCAGGAGACGCTGCGCGAGTTCCAGGCGCAGACCCAGCGGCGGAAAATCGACTGGACGATTCACCCGTTGCCACCGGTGCGGGCCGACCCCGCCTTGCTGCGATTGGTGCTGGTCAACCTGATTTCCAATGCGGTGAAATTCACTGGCCCACGCGACGAGGCCAAAATCGAAATCGGCGCTGTTCCCAGCCAAAACGGGGAAACCGTCATCTTCATTCGCGACAACGGCGTCGGTTTCGACCCGGAATGCACCCACAAACTGTTCGGCGTGTTCCAACGCCTGCACAGCCCGGCCGACTTTGAGGGCACGGGCATCGGGCTGGCGAATGTCCGGCGCATCATTGACCGGCATGGCGGCCGGACCTGGGCGGAAGGCGTGGTGGACGGCGGCGCAACCTTCTACTTCTCTCTTCCCCAGTAAAGCGCCGGCATTGTTCAGCCCCGTGGAGCGGCCACTATCCGCTTAGAACGCGCTGGCCGGCTGGTTGACCTCGGATCAACGGTTCAGAC
>JBBQYD010000194.1:0-9172 GCA_038209025.1 Verrucomicrobiota bacterium
TTGCCCGCACAAAGCGCGAGGGTGGCGTGAAATCACCCGGCAGCCCCACCAGTCCCGAACCACCACCGATCGGCGAAAGTTTCACGCCGGACAGCGTCAGCGGTTCTTTTGGTGCGGCGGACAGGCCCAGATAGTTCCGCAGGTTTGTCAGATGCCAGCCATACTCCGGCGAGTTCGTGATCACCCCCAGCAGCGCCTCATAGACCTTCACTTTCCCGCCCTCCACGATCTCCACCACGATGCACGCCCCGGAGGCATCGGCGATTTTCCAGTGAAACGGCAGCGCCGCACCGCCGAACCGGGGGTCCTCCACGTTCACCACGCGCACTTTGTCGAGGTTCGCCCGCACTTCCGCCACTGTCTTGAAAGAGGAAAGCATCCACCGCATGAAATCCCCCACGCTCAGCGACTGGCCCGCCTGCGCCGCGTCATAGGCCGCGAACGATGCAAAGCCGGGAAAATAATACATCCCCACATACAGCCCCGACTCGTTCATGCCATCCGGGCCATATTCCTGCCCGTAGGCAGTCAGCGAGACAAACCCCTGCTGGCCCTTCCATTTCAACCCGTTCTCACCGTCGGGCGTGAGCCCTGTGAAGGCGTGATGACGAGGGAGGAGCACCAAGGTATCGTGATTCGCGTCACCGGCGGCCCACTCCACGGTGCGCGCGGCGATCACCGCGCCATCCTCGGACTTGAGTGAAAGCCCGGTGCAGGCCCAACTGGAAGCGGGCGCGACCAGAGCGAGGCTCAGCATGAGTGTCAATGCGGTTTCAGAAGTAGATGGGTTAATCAATGTCTTTTTCATGTTCATGTTCATTTTAGATTAAAGTTCCCCGGTGAAGGCTTGGTGCAGGAGCGACTTTTTCAACGCCACCAGCGCCGCCTGCATTTGCTGGTAGTGGCGCGCGAGGCGTTGGATTTCGGTGGCGAGGGCGGCAAGAGTGGAAACGATTTTGGTCTGCTCGGGAATCGAAGTCGGGAAGGCAATCACGACCTCGCCAATCTTGGTCGGAGAGGTGTGGCGCACCTTCACACCGGATGCGCTGGCGCCTTCGTTGGAGAAGAACTTGTCCTCAAAAGCGTAGCCGTGCTTGATGTCGCAGAGTTCGGAAAATGGCTTCTCCACCCAGCCTTTGCCGCGCCCTTCGGCTGCGCTCTGGGACCCCTGGCTGAAGACGGATTGGAGGTGGCTTTCAAACAGCGCACGGGCGTTTTGGAGGTTCTTTTCGGCGTTGGCGAGGGCGTTGGCGAGGGCGGCAAACGCTTCCTCGAGCACGCCTACGATTCGTTGCTGTTCGGCCAGCGACTTCGGAAAGCAGATTTCGAGCGGCTCAAGATTGGTTCGCGTGCTTTGAGGCTGCGCTGCGCCTGTGATTGCTTTGGAAATCTCGATTCCACCACGGAACAAGTATTCCAAAAAACGCATGTCGATGAGCCCGTTCTTGGGCCGCACAACCATCGCGTTGCCGGTAATCCACGACTTCGGCTCTGAGATGTTGACCGACCCGCATGTCGCGCCACGGCAGGTGATCAGAAGTTGCGGCTCTCCGTGGTTGAATTTGTCGTAGCGACCAATGATGCGGTTCGCGCCGAAAACGGGATATGCACCGTTCTCAACCATCTCCTTTCCCGAGATGGTCTTTGGCTGATACATCTCACAGGTATCGCCCAACGTGCTCGTTTCCCACCCCTTCTTCATGCGAGCAGCCCCTCCTTCGACAAGCTCAGGGCGGCCAGCGCGGGGTGGGCGGCATGGGAGGAATGGGAGGGATGGGATTTCATGGTTTGGGGAACTGGTTGCGATGGGCCAGGCGGGCGCGAAACATTCGCTCGCGCAGGCCGCCCTGTTCCAAGAAGTCTTTTTCCAGACGGTGGAGTTGCTGGTCGATCAGATAGTTGGCCTGGTGAATGAGGCAGATGGCGATATTGGCAATCACCTCGGGCGGGCGGGTTTCCACGAACTCGCGGTAAACCTCATAAGTCTGGGGAACTTTGCGTCCGAGCTTGCGGACATACAGCGCTTCCTTGGAGTCCTTGTCCCAGATGGCGTGGTCGCGCACGCGGAGGTAGTCACGGTAATCGGCGAGCAGTTCTTCGAGGCTCGCCCGGCCCACGCTGGTGAGCTTTATTTCGGTTTCCTTGGACGTCAGCGCGGCCTTGCTGCCTTCGAGGATGTTCTGCTTCCCCGATCGGGCCGACTGGATCATCTGGTCCACGGTGCGGTCGTTCTTGGAGAGATACTTGTGCGCGAAGCGGAAGGTGAGGTCATACACCACTTCGGCTTTGTGGAAGGAGTGGAGGGTCTGGTAGTCGCCGCGCGGGGGGATGATGGGATGGGAGGAATGGGAATCAGCCGACGGATGGTTCGCAGCTTTCCCAAGCTTCGCATCCTTCTCATCATTCGCATTCTTTTTCATGGCAGCCCATCCTTCGCCAAGCTCAGAGACCGCTTGATGGTTAACAGTCCACGCCGTTCGCGAGCCTGGTTGGAGCTCCGCAAACCGCGCGCAAACACTCCAAGGTGCGGCCGGCATCCCAAGACGGGCGCGCGACCGATCATTATTGTCCGAAGAAGGGGAACAAGCGCTTGAGTTCTTCCGCCGCCGGTTGGCGCCCATATTCACACAACTCGAAAGCCTCGGCATAGTTCACGGCGCGGCCTTTCTCCTCACCATAAAACTTGACCAGGAGTGAGCGGTATTGATTGGCGGTGTTGGCGCAGCGCCGGCCAAATCGGTCCCGCACCTCCAAACGCCGGGCCTCGCGCGCCGCGGGGTCCTTGGGCACCGGCACGACCCGTTCAAAATCGCCCTTGACCCATAAGCTCTCAATTTGTGATTCCAATTGCCAGATCGCCTCCGATCTTTGCTCAAAGACCTGATCGATGGAAACGACCACCGCCGGATCAAAAGCATAGGGCTTCTGGAAGCCATCCGACAGGTAGAAAAACACCGGATTCCTGGCCAGATGCGGGGTTTCGGGACAGAAAGAAGGGACCGTGACCATGAACGCAGCGTCCTGCATCAAGATGCCGGTGTAGCGGTGGTCCGGATGATAATCGCACGGACGTGGTGCCATGACCACGTCGGCGTTCCATTCGCGAATCAGGCGGGTGAAGGTGCGCCGATTCTCCAATGTCGGCAGCAACTCGCCATCGTGAATGTCGAGCACCTCGGTCTCGATTCCCAAAATCTTCGCGGCGCGCTGGACTTCAGCGGTCCGCCGTTTGGCCAACGGCCCGCCGGCCTCGGTGGCGTGTCCGATATCGCCGTTGGTGGTCGAGACAAATTTGACTTTGTGGCCTTTGGCCGCCCACATGGCCGCCGCCCCTCCCGCTTTGAGCTCGCAGTCATCCGGATGTGCGCCGAATACGATGATCCGTAATACACCGTCGGAGTCGGCCTGTCCGGCTCTACCGGCGAAACAGCACAGAGTGATTGCCAACCACCGGCCGATTTGAGTCCAGCGCTTTGTTTTCACGTGATCTTGGATTTCATAAGGCAGCCCTCCCACGGTTTCGACACAACACGTGCCGGATCGACCGTGCAGCCCGTGCAAAACATAGGCATGGAAAAACAGCGAATCAAGACGATACGTTTCAAGTCGGGTGCATCAAGCCCGGCGGTTTAATTCCGTATAGAGCAGCCCTGGACGAATTCTCGGAACCTGTGGATTTGAATGATATTTCATCCGCGGATGCCGCCGCCGCAACGATTGCCGAAGGTCGTCGAACGGAGCTTGTTAGAGGAACTGGAGGGCTCGCCACCGGGCGCAGGCGATGCGCATGATTTCCACGCAGTTTCACGCATCAACCCGTCTGAGCCTCAAGTTCCGCGCCGGTGTTTCCTCAAGAGACAAGCGTTTTCTGATCGACCGCCAAAGTAAAATCCGGTACACGACAGGCGAAAAGCGACCGCACATTGAGCCTATGAAACAAATATCAGTCTTTGCCGCGCTGCTTCTGCTGGCCGGCTGCAGCACCGCGTCCCGGAACCCCAGTGAGCCGCGCGGGCAATGGACCCCCCAGCAGGCCCAGCACTGGCAGGCCAAGCAGCCCTGGCTGGTCGGCTGCAACTTCACGCCCAGCAGCGCCATTAACCAACTGGAAATGTGGCAAGCCGACACCTGGGACCCGGTGACCATCGATCGGGAACTCGGCTGGGCTCAGGACCTGGGTTTCACCAGCATCCGGGTTTTTTTGCACGACCTGCTCTGGGACCAGGACCGGGACGGTTTTCTCAATCGCCTGGATCAGTTCCTGGCCATTGCCGACAAACACGGGATCGGAGTGATGTTCGTCATCTTTGATGGGGTGTGGGATCCGTTCCCCCGCGCCGGCAAGCAACGCGCGCCAGTGCCGCATCGGCACAACTCGGGTTGGGTGCAGAGTCCGGGAGCGGACATTTTGAAAAACCCGGTTAAGCAGGACGCCTTGAAGGGTTATGTGCAGGGAGTGATCGGCCGCTTCCGGAACGATCGCCGGGTGGTGGTGTGGGATCTTTTCAATGAGCCGGATAACCCGGTGCCACAATACCGCGCGGTGGAGCTGCCGAACAAAGCGGACCTGGCGCTGGGGCTGCTGAAGAAGACGTTCGCGTGGGCGCGCGAGGTCAACCCTTCCCAGCCGCTTACCTCGGGAGTGTGGACCGGCGGCTGGAGCGAGGAGGGCAAGCTAAGCGCGATGGCGCGGTGCCAACTGGAAGAATCGGACGTCATCAGCTTCCATACCTACGGCAAGCTGGACGAAGCCAAGAGTTGCGTGGCCGGGTTGAGGCGTTATGGGCGGCCGATCCTTTGCACGGAATACATGGCGCGGCCCCAGGGAAGCCGGTTCGACCCGGTGCTGGGCTATTTCAAACAGGCCGGAGTGGGCGCCTACAACTGGGGCTTTGTGGATGGAAAATCGCAAACCATTTATCCGTGGGACTCATGGGAAAAGGAATACACGTCGGAACCGTCGCCGTGGTTTCACGATATTTTGCGCCGGGACGGGGCGCCCTACGACCCGCAGGAAGTCGAATACATCAAATCGATCACGGCGGGAGCCAAGCGCAAGAAACAGTTCTAACGGCAGGCCAAACCTGTCATCCACGTACCGCCCAAACGCAGGAGATAATTATGACCGTCACCGAAGTGCTTACGAAAGCCAGAAACGCCGGCGCCGTGGTGCCGGGCTTTAACATCCCTTATTTGCCGATGATGGCCCCGACAGTGCAGGCGTTGCGGGACACGAACAGTTTCGGGCTTATCATGGTGGCGCGTCTGGAATGGGTTAAGTTCGAGGCGCGGAGCCTCGAGGCTATCGCGGAGGAATTCCGCCGGGTCGGCGACCCGCGGCACGCGCGGCTGCACCTCGATCACGTGCCGGTGGTTGACGAGGACAATCTGCGGGTGGACTTTGCGGGCGATATCGGCCGGGCGTTGGCTGCGGGATATGAATCCGTGATGGTGGACGGTTCGCGGCTGCCGCTGGCGGAAAATATTGCGGCGACGAGACAGATCGTGGGCCTGGCGCATGCCCAGGGCGTGGCGGTCGAGGGTGAATTGGGCGCGGTGATGGGCCACGAGGCCGGGCCGCTGCCGCCCTACGAGGAGCTGTTTGCCTCGGGCAAAGGGTTCACCGATCCGCAGGAGGCCGCCCGGTTTGTGCGCGAGACCGGAGTGGATTGGCTATCGGTGGCCGTGGGCAGTGTGCATGGCGCCATTTCGGCGGCGGCCAGGTCAGAGAAAAAAGTGGAGGCCCGGCTGAACATCGAGCACCTGGAAAAGCTCCGCCAGGCCACCGGCGTGCCGTTGGTATTGCATGGCGGCACGGGCATCCGCAAGGAGTGCGTGATGCAGGCCATTCGCCATGGCATTGCCAAGATCAATGTCGCCACCGCCACCCGGCAGCCCTACGAACGGCTGGTTCGAGAGTCGGTCCCCAAAGCCCAGCAGGCGGTGTATGAGGCCGCTGTAAAGGTGCTCCGCGAAGAGTTGCAGGTCGAGGGTACCGCCCGGCTGTTGAATTTATGAAAAACACGACGTTTGCTTTGTTCTTCGGCAACCGGGGTTTCTTCCCCGAATCACTGATCGCTGATGCCCGCAAGGAGCTGCAGGAGCGCCTCGAACAACTGGGTTACGGCGCCTTGGCGATGCCGGCCGACGCCACGCCGCATGGCGCGGTCGAGTCGGTGGCCGACGGCGGGAAATACGCGGCCTGGCTCGCGACGAAACGCGGCCAGTTTGACGGTGTCCTGCTGTGTCTGCCGAACTTTGGCGATGAAACGGGGGCCGTGGCCGCGTTGAAAGACGCCGGCGTGCCGATCCTGATCCATGCCTATCCGGACGAACCTGGCAAGATGGGGTTCCGGCAACGGCGTGACGCCTTCTGCGGGAAGTTTTCGGTCATGGACGTGTTCTGCCAGTACGGCGTGCCGTTCACGGCCTTCCAGCCGCACACGGTCCATCCGCGGACCGACGTTTTTGCGGAAAACCTGCACGACTTCGCCTGCGTCTGCCGCGTGGTCAAGGGCATGAGGAACTTCACCGTCGCTGCGGTCGGCGCGCGCACCACGGCATTCAAGACGGTGCGTTTTGACGAGTTGACGCTCCAACGTCACGGCATCACCTGCGAGACGCTGGATTTGTCCGGCGTCATCAGCGCGGTTCGCCGGCTGGAGGATAACGACCAGCGCGTCAGGAGTAAGGCTGACCGGTTGCGCGATTATTCGAATTGCGGTTCCGTGCCAGCCACCGCGATGCTTACCCTGTCCAAGCTTGGCGTGGTCCTGGACGATCTGGTTGAGAGTTTAAAACTGGACGCGCTGGCGATCCGCTGCTGGCTCGAACTGGAGATGGAACTGAAAGTCGCTCCCTGCCTGCTGGTCAGCGAACTGAACGACCGGCTCATTCCTTGCGCCTGCGAGGTGGATGTGTGCAACGCGGTGGCGATGCACGCCCTGCAATTGGCCTCGGGCCGGCCGGCCACCTGCCTGGACTGGAACAACAATTACGGCGACGATCCCGACAAGTGCATCCTGTTCCACTGCGGCCCGGTGCCGCAATCCTTGATGACCGGCAAGGGCGAAGTGATTGACCATCCCATGTTCGCCAAGGCGCTCGGCGCCGGGTGCGGTTGGGGACCAAACGTCGGCCGCATCGCGCCGACGCCGATGACGTTCGCAAGCTGCAAGACTGAAAACGGCAAGTTGACCTTCTATCTCGGCGAGGGCGAGATCACCAGGGACAAGATCGCTGACGACTTCTTCGGCTGCGCCGGCGTCGCGCAGATTCCCAACTTGCAGGACAAGCTGCAAAGGATCGGTTACGAGGGCTATCGGCATCATGTCAGCCTGACACCCGGCCGCGTCGAGCGCGGGGTGCGCGAGGCGTTCACCCGGTATCTGAAATACGACTTGCAGGCGTGGTAAGGCGGGCATGAACTTCCTCGGCGTCGATATCGGCACCAGCGGCTGCAAGGCCGTGGTGTTTGACGCCGATGGCCGCTCCCTGGCTGACGCGCAACGGGAATACTCGCTCCATCTCACCGGCGACGGCGGCGCGGAACTGGATTCGGCCGAAGTGCTGAACCAATGCCTCGCCGTCATCACTGAGGCGGCGCACCGCGCCGGTCGCGGCTCGGTCAAAGCCCTCGGGATTTCCAGCCAAGGCGAGGCGTTCACGCCGGTTGACCGTCACGGCCAGCCGCTCGCCCGCGCGATGGTCTCGTCTGATGTGCGCGCCGCGGCGCACGCGCGGCGCTGGCCGCGGGAGTTCGGTGAGGAGCGCTTGTACCAGATTACCGGGCACACGGCGCATCCGCTGTTCACGCTGTTCAAACTGCTCTGGCTGAAAGAATCCCGGCCCGACGTGTGGCACGGGGCGGCGAAGTTCCTGTGCTTTGAGGATCTGCTGCAGTTGCGGCTCGGACTGGAGCCGGCCATGGGTTGGCCGTTGGCCGGTCGCACGATGTTGTTCGACGTGCGCCGGCATGAGTGGAGCGGCGAGATTCTCGACCGGATTGGGCTGTCGCCGACCAGGCTCGCGCGACCGCTGGCCTCCGGCACGGTTGCCGGCACAGTTGCCGTCGATCTCGGTCTCGCCCCGGACGCCGTCGTGGTGACCGGCGGCCATGATCAACCGTGCGGGGCGCTGGGCGCGGGCGCGATCGAGCCGGGCACGGCGATGTACGCGACCGGCACCGTCGAGTGCATTACGCCAACCTTTGCGCGCCCGGTTTTCACGCCGGCCTTGCAGCGCAACAATCTTTGCACCTACGACCACACCGCGCCCGGCAGGTACACCACGGTCGCCTACAGCCTGACCGGCGGGAACATCCTGGCTTGGTACCGGGATCAATTCGCGCCCGGCCAGGATTATGGGGAGATCTTGCGGACCGCCGCGACGGAGCCGACCCGGTTGCTGGTGTTGCCCTACTGGACGGCGTCGGGCACGCCGCACTTCGATCTGGGCACGCCGGGCGCGATTCTTGGCTTGCGGCTCTCTACGACGCGTGGCGAAATCCTGCGCGCGCTGCTCGAAGGGGTGGCGCTGGAGATGCGGCTGAACCTGGAGATACTCCGTGAGTCCGGGTGCGAAATTCGTGAACTGCGCGCCATCGGCGGCGGCGCCAGGTCGGCGTTCTGGACCCAGTTGAAGGCCGACGTGCTCGGCTGCCCCATCACCACGCTGGACGTCACCGAAGCCGGTTGTCTCGGCGTGGCGATGCTCGCCTGCGCCGCCGCCACCGGCCAGGCGTTGCCCGACCTCGCCCGCCGCTGGGTCAAACCGCAGGCAACCGTCCTGCCGCGCGCTGCTGGAGGTTACGATGAGCAGTTTGCCCGGTACCGTGAACTCTACCCGGCCCTGCGCCGGCTCACCTTATGAGAATTCAAGTATCTGAGGAGGGAAAAGGGAGCCGGTCATGGCTGGCGCTGAAGCCTGTGAGGCTGTGAGCGGGGGCGGGATTTGGCAAATGGTTGACGGCGGCGATCACTTTTTGAGCGGCTCAATCTCGACGAGCGCCGCGGCACCCGCGTGAGGAAAGGTGATGTCCAGGCCGCGCTCAATCAGGTCCCGGCCGGTAACCGGGCGGTTTTGCGCCACCATCCCTTTCGCGCCCACGGGCACGGTGACGCGATAGCGCCTGGACGGATCCAGCCCGCGCAGGCGGAGGGTGTGAGTGAGG
>JBBQYD010000195.1:0-9170 GCA_038209025.1 Verrucomicrobiota bacterium
GTGTATTGGCCATCCAGGAACCGGGGGTCCCCATGGCAGATGAAGAACTGGGATCCGGCGGAATTTGGGTCGCTGGACCGGGCCATGGACAGCACGCCACGGACGTGCGGACGGTTGTTGAACTCGGCTTTTATTTGATAGCCTGGACCGCCGGTGCCCCAGCGGCTCTTGTTCGCTTCGTCCTTGGTGAGCGGATCGCCGCCCTGAACCATGAAGCCTTTGATAACCCGGTGGAAACAGGTGCCATCGAAAAACCCTTGATTGGCCAGTTTCTTGAAGTTATCCACATGGCCCGGGGCGACATCTGCCCAGAATTCAAGGACCATGTCACCTTCGGTCGTCTTTATAACAGCAACTTCGTTCATATTTGATTGCGGGATTACTTGATGGAATCGGCCGGAACAATCTTGATGCTGTCGATGTTCATGCGTTTGTCCGGCCGGTCAGGGCTGTGGGTGGGAGTGGTGGCGATTTTTTCGAGCACGTCGTCGCCCTTGATTAACTTGCCGAAAGTGGTGTATTGGCCGTCCAATTGCCGGGGGGTGCCATGGCAAATGAAGAACTGGCTGCCAGCGGAGTCCGGATGGCCTGACCGGGCCATGGACAGCACGCCGCGATCATGGTGGCGGTCGTTGAATTCAGCTTTGAGTTGGTGGCCCGGGCCGCCGGTGCCCCAGCGGGCTTCCTGGCTAGGGTCTTTGGTGAGGGGATCGCCACCCTGAATCATGAACCCTTTAATGACGCGATGGAAGCACGTGCCATCATAAAAACCTTCCTTGGCGAGCTTCTTGAAACTCTCGACTGTTTTCGGGGCCACCTCCGGCCAGAACTCGACCACCATCTCGCCCTCGGTGGTTTTAATGATCGCCACTTCTTTGACGGCGGCGCTGGGTTTGGCTTCTTTCGGCTCCGTTTTCTGAGACGGAGCATTGGTTTGACTTTCCTTCTTGGTTTCTTCGGCAGCGCGCGCCATGCCCAATCCCAAGGCCAGACTCACCGCGCAAATCGTCATCAATGATCTCATAATGAGCAGCAAGGTTCCATGTCCTGTGCCGGAAGTCACGCCAGAACTGTGTTTGTGGGCAACGGACGGGACGATGGGCCTCGGGATCCATTTGCCACGGTCTGCGGCCGTTGCCCCGCAGATGCGGCGCCCCCAACCGAAGCTGTTGGAGGCCCCAACCTCCACAGGAGCGGCTGGAGGAATTGCCGGGCTGGATCGAGCGGATTCAACTCCTGCATAGAATCCTGTGAATGCGGAAATTAGGAGTTTTTCACTTGACGCGGAGGCGGCTTGCTGAATAATGGGTTCAATCTCAAAAAGTCATCAGCCGCGCTCCTGGAACGCCACGAACTGTGCCCTATTTGAGCGCGAAGCTCCAGGCAGGAGCGGAGGGATCGCCATGGGGCCGGAGACGCGGTGCGTTTAGGGCGGTGGCCAACGGGTGCGTAGCATGGATAAGAGCCAAGTACTATGAGGACGGGTAGAAGGTCAGAGCTTGCATTTACACTGATTGAGCTGTTGGTGGTGATAGCCATCATTGCCATTTTGGCAGCGATGCTCCTGCCAGCCTTGGGCAAGGCAAAAACCAAGGCGGAAGGGGTTGCGTGCGTGAACAACCTGCGTCAGCTTCAGGTGGCCTGGCACATGTATAATGATGACAATGAGAACAAGCTGCTGTTGAATGCGCCGGGGGGAGGCACCAATCCGGTGACCTGGGTGAATGGCTGGATCGGATGGGGCATGGAGTCCGATAACACCAATGAATCGTTGTTGACCCAGGGACTTTTGGGATCCTACACGGCAAAGACGCTGGGCATTTACCGGTGTCCGGCCGACAAAATCCGAGCGGACAATGGGCGGCGGGTGCGGAGCATATCGATGAACACTTACCTTGGGCGTTTGACCCAGGCGAGCTCGTATAAGAAATCCGCGGAAATCTTCAAGCCTGTCATGATGTGGGTCTTTTTGGACGAACACCCGGACAGCATTAATGACGGGTGTTTTTCGACCCTTGCGCCAGCCGGCGCCTGGAATGATCTGCCTGCCTCCTACCATAATGGCGCGTGCGGGTTTTCTTTCGCGGATGGCCACGTGGAAATAAAGAAGTGGCTGGACGACACGACCAAACAGCCGGTTCGCCGGCAGGAATTGCCCGGCATAACCACCCGGGCGCCAAATGACCGCGATTTGAAATGGATCCTGGAACGGAGCTTTAACCACTAACTGTTTTCCGCCTCCCGGAACAAACGACTGAAACCATTTTTAACGGACACATGACACCCAGTAACACCACAACAATTATGAGAAGAAAACAAATGATCCTAAGAACCGCCGCCATGCTATGCGGCGCTTTTCTGGCTTCGCAGTCGAGCCAGGCAACCCAGCGAACCTGGAGCGGTGGAGGGACCGATGACAATTGGTCCACAGTCGGGAACTGGGCTTCCGGGCTCCCGGTGGATGGCGATGACGTATTGTTTGGGATAACAGATGGGCTGGCGATCACCAGCACGAGCACCAACAACATTGTTGATGCCAGTTTCACGGGGGTGCTCCGCTCACTTAAATTCGGCCAAACGAACTGCCTGCACCGGACCGAAATAGCCGCCAGCAAACTCAGGATTGAGAGCACAGCAGCGGTGAGTCCGCTCTTCATAGGTTCCGGCGCGGATGATGGCGGAACGGCAAAGAATCTTACCACAATTGTCGGGAATGCTGTGGAGATCAACAACCCGAACGGGGATATGATAGTGCGGCAGGGCAGCGCCACCTCGGGAACGAAGTACAGCGTATTGAACATGACAGGCCTTGATACCTTCACTGCCAACATCAGTCGCTTGTTGATTAGCTACGAAGATGATAGCCAGAACCCCAACCGCCGGCCGGGGGGCACATTTTTAATGGCCCGCACGAACTACATCACGTGCAACTACCCGGGCTTTGGCTACCAAATTGCCCATGTGGTGCAGCAAGCGGGCGTGGCGGCGACCAATCGACTGGGCCAGGTAAATGTGTTTAATGCCCGCTCGATGCGCTTTGGCGGAGCAAAAACCGGTAGTACGATAGTGAACTTCAACACCGGCTACACGGACCCAACCGCAAAGTTTCGCGGGATCGATGGCGTGAGCCCCCAGACGGCTTGGTACATCGCCGATTGCGCAACCAGCGGTTCCAGCGGCGGCACCACAGCCACAGTTGACCTCAGCGCGGGGATTGTGGATGCGCTCATTGACACTGTCTATCTGGGGCGTGGTCAGGCGGCAAACAACCAGTACTATGTCGGAGGGAACGGAACGTTGACGTTCTCTGGAGGGTTACTAGACGTGAACACCTTCGAAGTGGGTTATCAGGTAGCAGCGGGCTCAAGCGCCGGGCGCGGCGTGCTCAATGTCAACGGAACCGCGACCTTGAAGGTCAATAACGACCTCCGGCTGGCGCGAAACCTGGGGCCGGTCTCCGGCAGTACGCTCGTTACGAACAGCGTGGCTTTCGTGACTGTCAACGGCGGCACAGTAACTGTCGCTGGCAACATCGTGGACGGCGGCGGCATCAGCACCCTCACCATTACCAACGGAGGCACCGTAAACCTGAAGGCCAACGGGGATCTGACGGCCGGCAATATTGGAGTTTCCACTTTGAACCTCGGCCAGGGAACGCTTACCGGTTTCGCGGACTTGAGCGTGAGCAACCTCAACATCCTTGCGCCGGCGACGGATTTTACCCTCTCGGAGGGGCAGGCGTTATACCCGGTGGGCAAGGGGCGTCTGGGACCGGTGACCGCGGTTGGAAATCTCGCGTTCAACCGCGCCAAACTGTTCTATGAGTTGGCTGACCCATTCAGCATTTCGGATCAGATTAACGTCACGGGCAACCTGTCGCTGACGGGTTTGAATCCGGTTGATATCACCCCGGTGGGGAGTTTTGGTGCCGGCGAATATACGCTGATGACCTATACCGGCACGCTGACCGGTTCCGCGGCCAACTTGCAGGCAGGGGGCGCAATTGCCGGCAGTCGCTACAGTCTTGCATTCAGCACCGTGCCGGGCGCGGTGAAACTGAACGTAACTGGTGGGCCGGCGGGCAACCTGGTCTGGAGCGGTGGGAATGCCGGCAACACGTGGGATCTAAAAAACACGATGAATTGGAACGTTGGCACGGACAAATTCTACAACCTGGATTCGGTGACGTTCAACGATCAAGGAGCCGCTACTCCGGCCATCAACCTGGTGGGGACACTGTTGCCGGTTTCCGTCACGTTTAATGAAACCAAGAGTTACACCTTCGCGGGCAGCGGCAAGATCAGCGGGTCCTCCTCACTGAACTTCAACGGCACCGGAAAGCTCACGATTCTCACCACCAATGACTTTACGGGTTTTCTGTTCATCAATAGCGGCATCGTGGAATTGGGTGATGGAACCACCGCGGACGGCGCGATTGGCTCCGGCGATGTCTATAACTATGGGGCCATGGTATTCAACCCGGCAGGCCACCAGATTGTCCAGGGGGCCATCAGCGGCACTGGCACGATGGCTAAAAAGGGAGCTGGCATCACGGAATTTGCCGGTGTGAACACCTTCATGGCCGCCCTGACGAACGAGGCGGGAACCTTGAAGGCTGGCAGTGCCTCTGCCTTTGGCGACCCCACCGCCGGAACCACCATCAACGAGGGCACCACGCTGGACCTCGGCGGCAATTCGATCGGCGAGCCAATTGTCGTTTCAGGAACCGGTGTCGGTGGCCAGGGTGCAATCATCAACTCAGGCCCGCTGGGCGGAGCCCTGCAATCCACGGTGACGATCACCGCGCCCACCACCCTTGGAGGCAGCGTCTCCTGGTCGATCAACCCGGCTGTGGACGGCCTTCAAGTTAACAGCAACAAGCTGACGAAGATCGGTGCCAATTCGATTACCATTGCCCGGGGCGGCGCCGGAGTCGCGGAAACCGGCTTGGGCGAAGTGGACATTCAGTCAGGCTTGCTGAGTTTTCAAGGCTATGTGAATGTCGGCGATCCTGCCAAAGCGATTACGATTCGCAGCAACGCGACAATGGAAATCGCCAACACGGGAGACAGCTTTAGTCCCAAGCCGATCACCCTGGAGGATGGCTCGTGTATTCTGAGCCGCATTCCGAATATAGCGCTGCCACAGTATTGCGCTTTGAACGGGGTCATCACTCTGGCCGGCAAAGGAGTGTTTGACATGATTTCTGGCGCCAACGTCCAAGTGAACGCTGAGATCACCGGCCCTGGTTCGTTGGTCAAAGGGATTGGATACCACCCGAGCGGGGTGAACAGCAGTGGCTCGGGCCTGCTAGTGCTGAATGCCAGCAACTCTTTCACGGGTATCCTGCGCATTGAAACTGGCACCCTGGCGCTCACTAACGAGGCGTCGGTCGCCAGTGCGGCCAGCATCGTCATGGCCGGCGGCACGCTGGACGTGAGCAACCGCCTCGATAACACACTGACGCTTGGCGTGGGTCAGTCACTAACCGGAAATGGCACGATTGTCGGCCTGCTGGTTTCTCCGCTTGGCACAACGGTGGCTCCGGGAGCTTCCGTGGGCGCTTTGTCCGTGAACGGCGGGGTTACGCTCCGCGGCACCACGGCGATGGATATCAGCAAGTTCGGGCCAGTAACCACCGCGGACAACATCGCGGCTGAGGCCATGGATCTGGGTGGCACCTTGAATGTGACCTTCTCGGGTGATGCTTTGGCGGTTGGCGATACGTTCACTCTGTTCAGCGCCATGAGTCTGGCCAACGGCTTCACTACCGTGAACTTGCCGGTCATCGACGGTGTGGTCTGGACCAATAAAACCGCCATCGACGGTACCATTGCGGTTTTGTCCGCCATCAGCGAACCAACCGAGGCTCCCAAGCTGGAAGTGGCGGTTTCGCCGAACAGCATCAGCCTTTCATGGCCAATGACGTACACCAGTTACATCTTGCAGGGGCAAACCAATTCCTTGAGTGTTGGTTTGAGCACTAACTGGGCGCCGGTTCCCGGTGTGGCAGACAATTCCGTGACAATTCCAATTGTTCCGAGCAACGGAAGCTCGTTCTTCCGTCTGATCAAACCGTAATACCGACGGGGTGAGGGAGCGTCAGACATCGTCTGGCGCTCCCTGCTCTCAAATTGGGAAGCGAGCCGGGACGGCGTGCATATTGGCGCCGGTGTGACTTTCCCGGGCGGACGCTGCGGGCGGGTCCGCTTTAAGCGCTTGGGAAATGGATGGTGGTGGGAAGCACGCCGCCGTTCTCTTGTTGGAAGACTCAGTTGCTTTAGATTATGAAAACCAAATCGCTGCGGGGCTTCACCCTAATTGAGTTGCTGGTGGTTATCGCGATCATCGCCATTCTGGCTTCACTGCTGCTGCCTTCACTGGCCCGGGCCAAACGCAAGGCGCTTCAGACTGGGTGCATTTCCAATATGCGCCAGACCCACCTGGCACTGCAGATGTGGCTGGATGACAATGCGGACTGGCTGCCACCTGGGCAGGGTTCCGCGTTCGGCCTCTGGGATGGTCAGTACGCGGTGTATAATACCGGCAGCTACAACAAGGCGCTTCCTTATTACCTATCCACTTATATGGGATATCACGCGCCAGACAGCAGTCTGCGGGTGGCCAAGGCCTTTTTCTGCCCCGGTTTCCAGCGGTTTGCCAAAGATGTGACCAGCGATCTGCTGAAAGTGCGGCAGTTGTACGTGCGCACCATGGCGAGCTACAATGGGCTCACTAACGGCCCGGTGCCGACGGGTTTCCCCTTCGGCTATCCGGACCCGGATACCCCGCCTAGCAAAGTCACCGCGCTCCTCGCGCACCAGCCGTTTTCCCAAATTTGGATATTGGCGGATGCCGACCAGGTGGCGGTCACGAGCGTCAATAATACCTGGCGCGCCCAACTGCCGGAGCAACCGGTCCATGGGTCTGTGCGAAACCACATCTACTTTGACGGGCATGTGGCCACCAAGAAAGTTAACCCCAAAGGCGGGTTTAATTAAGCGGCTTTCAAGGGAGCAGGCGCACCCGGTAGAAACGCGGGCTTTGATTCGCCGTCTGGCCGTCGATAAACTGAAACGGCATGGCGGCCGGATTGGTGGCAAGGAGTGTTTCCCAGGTTGCCAGATTGGTGGAAATCTCAACCTGGTAATCAGGTCCCAGGCCACCGCTCACGCTGGCGGTGAATAGCCCATTCACCCACGCCGCCTGTGAAACCACGGATGGCGTTGCCGTTCTGACCAGCACCGAAAACGATTGGGTGGCCGTCAGGACTGGTGTGCCCGAGTCCATCACCTTCAGGCGAACGAAGTTGCTCGAGCCGGCTTGCGCCATGGCGGGGCGCCACTCGAAATTCCCGCTGGTCAAGCCCACGGTTGCTCCCGTGGGTCCGTTGAGCAGCAGATAGGTAAATGTCTGTGGTGGCGCTTCAGGGTCCGAAGCCGGGACTGGAAACGCCAACCGGGTGCCAGGATCGACCACCTTGTTTGATATGAAACCGATGACAGGTGGATCATTGACCGGCGTGACCGTCAATTGGAACGAGGCAGTTGCAGTGTCGAAGCCATCGGACACCCGCACCTCCACGGTCGCGCTTCCGGTCTGGTTTGTGGCGGGCAGGATGTTGAGGAATCGGTTTGAGCCGGAACCGGAGAAAGCAAAGCTCGCGGCGGGCAGCAGATTGGTGTTACTGGCGGTGGCGGTTACGAGGAGATCGCCGGGCAAGGTGGCGCTGTCCCCAATAGTGAAGGCAATAGGGCCAGTGGCCGTGTCTTCCATCAGGGCTCGGTGGGTGAAAGAACTGATGGTGGGTGGATCATTATGCGGGAGCAATTGAGCGGCAAAGGAACGTCCGGCCGAGCGGTTCACGTTCACGCTCAGCCGGATTGTAGGGCTGAGTTGCAGCACGGTTACTTCGGGATCAGCAAACGCCACGATGCCCGCGGCGCGGTCGAGAGTTACCACCACGCTTCCGGTGTTTGTCTGGGTCGGGTCGGCAACCGCCACCCAGAGGGCGTTGGATGATTCCTGGGTCATCACCGCAGCCTTGCGGTTGGAGGTTATGAAATCAACCGTTGAAGGCCCGTCACTCCAAAAATTGGCCGCCACCTGATTGAGCGAAGTTTCTTTGACGGCTTGAACATTGGTGGAGTTTTCGAGCACAACAATTTGCGGGGAAGCGGCGTAGGCGCTGGTTTGGGCCGCGGTACGGTTAGGCAGCACCACGCAGGCGTAAGCGGCGTTGGTGGGTTTGACGCCATGATCCATCCAGAGGGTCAGGTAGTTCTTTGTGGTTGTACCGGTGGAACCGCCGGTATTCACCTGGGACCAGGACGCGGCGCGCGCCTGCCGGAACATTTTCACCGCCGTCCGGCCCGGGAAGTAATATCCACCAACGCCGGCCAGGGCGCACCATTGGGCGCTGGCCGCGTAGTTGGACCAACCCAGGGTGGTGGGCATGGTGGCGCCATCCAGCGTGAACCCATTGGTGTTGCCAAAAGTGAGCTTGCGGTTTTCCACTGTCGTTAGCACCGGGGATGCGCTTCCGCAAGTGAGGCCGGCGCCGAGGCACACCACTTCATCATCGAACATGAACCATGATTTGCGTCCGCGCAGAGTGCCGTTGTAGGGGTCGAGGTCCATTCCCGCAGAGCCACTGGAGTGCAGCGTCACGCCCCCTGCCCAGGGTTTGGAAGTTACTTTGCTTTGCCCATAACCATCAGAGCGCAAAGTGGTATCCACCGTGGTTCCCGGCAGTTTGTAAGGGTCCACGGTGGCCCAGAAGTCGTCGCTGAACTGCCCCAGGTCACTGTTATAAAGATATGTTACACCGTCACCCTGGAACCAACCCTTCAGGTTTTCACCATTCATGTACTCGAAGTTATAGATGCGGCTGGAACTTACGCTCAAGCCCAGGCCCCAGCCGGGGCGCAGATGAACCACCCGATCCATGCTCCCGTAAGTCCAGTGGCCCAGCAGTTCGCCGCGAGGTGGCGTCGTGGGGTCGATCATTAACCGCACGGCAGGGGTTAAGAGTTGGAGCGGCACGTTGTTCGTGAAGCTGCGGAACGTGTCCACCACGGCCCAGTATTTGACCATGGCGCGAATCCGGGTGGTGTCCTGGCTGCTCCCGAAAGCGGATAACTGCAGCATGGATTGCATGATGCTGTGCC
>JBBQYD010000196.1:0-9166 GCA_038209025.1 Verrucomicrobiota bacterium
CGTCGCGAGCCGAGAGCCCTGAAGCGTCGACCTAAACCTTACCCACTGTTAACGTGCCATCGCCACAGGTTCAGGGAAATCAAGCATCGTGATAATCACTATCGTAAGAAGAAACCCAATCCGAAACCCCGCAAAATCCAAGGGGCTTAACTAAGGGCCATTCGGGCCAGACCGTAGAAACGCCCCATCAATGTGCTTGACGTTATGCATTGTTCCTGAGACACTCTCGCCATGCCCCGTAAGCTGCGCGTCGAGTATCCTGGTGCAATCTATCATGTGATGAGCCGTGGCGACCATCTTCGCCGAACCAGTCGTGGCAGCCGGTGCCGGTATTACGTCCCGGTTGTTTTCGGTTGTCCTTGGCCCGGCGCGGCTGCACTTTGCGTTAGGCCACTTCGCGCACGGCACTATGAAAAGCAAACTCCCAGATTTCACAAAGAAGGTCGTTGTTCTGAGCTGGATGACGACAGACGGTAGTCACTCCCTGGCTTACCCGCGTTGGGAGCGGCAGGGCGGCAGATTGTTTCTTGTCGGCGCAGTCCCGGTCGGTGGTTCTCGAAACGATTGGCTCAAGGGCAGAGAGGCTGCAGTTGCTTGGGAGATGGTTTCAGACTATCTCGTCTTCGACTCGCTTGCGGACTACCAGAAGCGGAGGATCATTTATGCGAGTCGCAAACGGAAGGCCTAACCCTGAAGGGTGTAAACCCTGCAGCCGATGCGAGCCAGCCGTTCAGCTCAGTTCCAGACTGGCGGCTCTTGGCGGCTGGCTCGCACGGCTGATGGTGAACGTTAAGCTATACCTATGAATATTTCACAACATCTACTCTGCCCGAGCTGCCGCGGGGCACGGATGGTGCTCGGCCCACCAGAAGCGGCGGGGTACCTCGAAGGAGACAAGCTTTTTCGCCCAATGGGCAAGCCGATGTTCCTCGGTTTCCAAACGTATCGCGTGGCTTGCCTCGACTGCGGCTACGTTGGAACTTGTCTCAGCGAAGACGAACGCTCCGAGCTGGAAAAGAAGCTCAGGAAGGCTTAACAAGGTCACTGCACTCAACGCCGCCATGACTTTCTTGTTCGATGCTGAACGTCTGCGGCGCGGCGCGAGTGAGTTTTCTCGTTAGTGGGTCACAACGAAAATGATTGTAAGCGGTAAAGCGGCTGCACTCTATGCATCGCGCCGCTGGCTGGTAAAGTGGTGGGATGAAGAACGCATTTAATGGCCAGCGCGAGTTATCCCTCGATAGCAGATTGAAACTGATTGAGGCTGAAGGATGAAGGCGTCATGGCCATCATCCTGCCCCACGGCGTGCTGTTCCGTGGCGGCGCCGAGGAGCGCATCCCGATGGAGCGCATCGCCGAGGAAGGCTGCAACCTCAACATCTCCCGCTACATCAGCACCGCCGTTCAGGAAGAAGAAATCGACCTGGCGAAGACTCACGGCGAGTTAGTGAAAGTCGAAAGCGCCATCCACAAGGCAACAATTAAACACCATGAGTTCCTTAAAGAACTTGGCCTATCCCCGTTACCGTCGTCCGGTTCCAGTTCGTCGAGAAAGTAGGAGGAGCCGAAGCGGAGCGTTTTGCTGGAAGCGAGGCGTTTCCAGAAGCGGTGTGGCCCTATGACCCGCAAAAGCTCTCAAACGCCCGATGCCACGGATGGGGCGGCGAGCCCCGCGCGGCCGCCCTAATCATCTTGCCACTGGCCGGGTTGGCCCTACAGTAAAGAGATGAAAAAGATAGGCGTATGGCTGATTCCTTGGCTGCTATCGCTGGCGCCCGTTTCGGCCCAGGTCACGGTTGAGATTTTTCAGGAACAAAGCTATTTCCTGCCAGGCGAAGCGATCAAATTGGCCGTGCGGATCACGAACCGCTCCGGCCAGACCTTGCGCCTCGGGGCGGAGCCCGACTGGCTCACGTTCACGGTGGAAAGCCGCGAAGGCTCCGTGGTGTCCCAGACTGGCGATGTGCCGGTGACCGGCGCTTTCGAGTTGGAGTCCTCCAAAATGGCAACCAAGCGCGTCGATCTTGCGCCGTACTACTCTTTTCCTCGCGTCGGGCGCTACCTTGCCACCGCCGTTGTCAAAATCAAATCATGGGATCGCGAAGTCACCAGCGAGCCGAAGGCCTTTACCGTCATTGAAGGGGCCAAGTTGTGGCAGCAGGAGTTTGGGCTGCCGCAGGCGGCCAAAACCAACAGCGAACCCGAAATTCGAAAGTATATTCTGCAGCAGGCCACCTATGTGCGCGGACCGTTGCGCCTTTATCTTCGGGTGACGGACGCCGCAGGCAGCAAGACCTTCAAGGTTGTTCCCATCGGCCCCATGGTTTCTTTTGGCCGGCCCGAACCGCAGATCGATCCTGAAAGCAATCTGCATCTCCTTTACCAAAACGGCCCCTATAGCTTCAGTTACACGGTCCACAGTCCCGAAGGTGAATTGCTCAAGCGCGAGGCATACGACATGAGTGACAGAAAGCCGCGCCTGCGCCTGGGTGAAGACGGGAAGATTGCGGTGAGCGGTGGCGTGCGCCGTGACTCGCCCAATGATATACCGCCGCCCAAAACCGAGGAAGAGGGCAAGACCCCGGCGGGTGAGGCAGCCACCAACAAGGTGGATGCGGCTGCGGAACCCAAATAGCGCAACCGGTTCCCGGCGGGCGGCCCGCTGGGGGCTACGCGCCCACAAAGGTTTGCATTTCCCGCAGGGCGAGAATCTTGTTCACGGCGGCGGGCAGATCCCCGACCAGGAAATCGCGGTGGCCATCGCCCGACCAGGGCGATTCAATCATCAGCGAAGTGCATCCCGCCATCCGCGCGGCTTCCGCATCGACCCACCGGTTGCTGACGACATACGAGGCATCCAGATCGATCCCCCACTTGTAAGCCGCTTCCAGGAGCAGCCCGGGGCGGGGTTTGCGGCAGGGGCAATCGTCGCCTTCCTCGTGAGGACATACCATGATGTCGTCCAAATCGAAGAACCGCCACAAACTATCGTGGATCAATTCCAGTTCCCGGCGGCTCTGGAGCCCTTGCGAGATCCCCGGCTGATTGGTGGTGGCAATCACCAGCAGGTCTGACCTCTTAAGTTCCCGAATCCAGGGCAGCGCGCTCCGCCGGACCTGCATCTCGCGCAGGGTCAGTGGACTCACTGGATGCCCCCGTTCCTGACGGACATGATTCAAAATGCCGTCCCTTTCGACAAATACAGCGAGCTTCATGGCCAGACTGCGAGCATAAAGCTCGCCATCTGGCGCGGAGTTCGAAACGTTTCTGACCGACAAAAGACAAACGAGGGATGCGGGGTGGTCGGCGAACCGCGGCGCCGCAGCTAAATCGTGCGTCCAAACCGAATGGCGGTGGTCAGGCAGGGCGCCGGAGCCCCGAGTTCCATCGAAAGCCACAAGGAATTACTTAGACGACTGTTCTACAATAGGTTATCCAGCCTATTAGGGGGGCAATTCCCCGGTCAAATCCGCCCGGCTTTGAACCCCGGCCTGAATCAACTTGACTACCGGCATGGCCCGGGCCACCGCGTTTTGCTCGGTCTGTCCCTTGAAGGTTTTCATTTTCACCTTAACCGCCGCAATCGGGTCGCCGTTCTTGTCCCGTAATGGTTGGGTCACCGTCACGCTGTCTTGGTTTTTGCCGTAATACGTGACACCGCGGCGGATCACGTCCAGTTCGGCGGCACCGCCCGCCCTGGGTGCCAGCGGCGGCATACTGGCGATGCACCGGGTGCGATCGGGTACCGTATCCAGCATGAAAACCTCCACACCCAGGAGCCGGGAGTATTCCTTCATCGCGTTTTCCACCAACCGTTTGGCCGGCATTTCGCGCGGGCGATAGACGACTTTCGTGTCGGTAAAGTAACTGACGGAATCGCTCTTCGTCCAAAACCCGATTTTTCCCAGGGCGAAGGTATTATCCTGCAGCGGCGGGATCACTTCTTTGCCGTCGAGGGAGCAGCGAATCTCGTTCCCCTTGCAGGTCACGCCTAATTCGTGCCATTGGCCCGCCAGAATCTTGACTTCCGGCCCAATGACCGTGCCGCGCAGCCCGTTTACGACCTTGTAAAACCGGAAGGTATTGCCGAGGGAACTGGCCCGCGCCACGTAGTAATTCGTTTCGTTCTGGATGCGAAAGGCGATGCCGGCCATCTGCTCGGCCGTGCCTTTGACCGTCTTAAAGCGCGTCGTGAGGGTGAAATCATCAAAGACCTCGCCTTCATAAACCAGCAGCGGGAAATGCTCGTCCGTGGGGTTTTGTGAGACTTGCGCCAGCACGGCACGCCGGCTGACCGCCGGGGCCTGGGGCGTCAAGGGGGCCAGGATGGGCGCCACTTCGTCCATGAGGATGCGCCAGTCGCCCGGCTTGCCTTCGCCGGTTAGCGTGCTGCGAAAACCCGGCGGCGGCTGGTTTTCGGGATGCTGGCCGAAATCAAACAGGAGCTCGGCGGCCCCCAGCGGCAGCGCAACCCCCAGCATAATCCATGAAAACAAAGCTCGCATTGGCTTTGAACCTAGCAGAACCAGCGCCGCGGACAAGCCGTTTGCCCCGGAGTCGTGGCGAACGCTACCGCGCCGGCTTGCGCAGGTAGGCCAGGATGCCGTCGGCCGCCCGGCGTCCGTCTCGAACCGTGATCAGCACGAGTGCCGGGCCGCGCACGATATCGCCGCCGGCGAAGACTCCCGGGATGTTCGTCATCAGGCTTTCATCGACCATCAGCCCCCCCCATTCATTGACGCTCAGTTCGGCGAGGTCTCCCTTGTGGAGGCAGGGCTTTGGCTCAAAGCCCAAAGCCGCAACCACCACCTCCGCGGCCAGGGAAAACTCGGTGTCAGGAAGCACCTTGAATGCATGGCGGCCGTCCGGCTCGCGGTCGCCGGCGGCGGTTTGCGTGAGACGAAGGCCGGGCACGTCGCCCCGGCTTGAGCCAAGCACCGCGAGCGGGAGGGCGTGAAACAGGAACCGAACGCCTTCCTCAATCGCCTCCTGGTAGGAGGCGCGGCTGCACGGCAGGTCCGCCTCGCCCCGCCGATAGACACAGAGCGCTTCGCGGGCGCCCCAGCGCACAGCGGTTCGCAGGCAATCCAGTGCGGTATCCCCACCGCCAATCACGGCGACCCGTTTGTCCGCCAGGGCGAGCTCCGGGGCGCTCAGTTCCACGGAGGTGCGCTTCTGCAGGATGAACGGGACCGCCTGGATCACGCCGCTCAAATCCGACCCGGGGATGGACAGCGGACGCGCTTCGCGGGAATCAAAACCCAAAAACACCGCGTCGAACTCATTGCGCAGCCGGGTGAGGACGCCGTCCCCGAGGGGTTCGGTGCCCAGGTGAAATTTGACGCCGCGCTGCTTCATCAAGTTGATCCGGCGCTCGAGGATGGAATGTTCCAGCTTGAAGGCCGGGACGCCCTTTATCAAAAGGCCGCCCGGCACCATCTCATCGTCGAAAATGGTTACCGCGCAGCCTTGCCGTGCCAGTTCGTCAGCGCAGGCCAGGCCGCCGGGACCAGACCCCACCACCGCCACGCGCCAGCCATTCGGCGGGGCGGTGACCGGGTGCTCGGTTTCATGACGCGCGGCGTAGTCCGCCAGGAAGCGCTCCAAACCCGCGATGGATACCGGTTCGCTGACGCCATCCAAAATGCAGGTGTGCTCGCACAACTGATCGGCGGGGCACAATCGTGAGCAGATATCGGCCAGGCCCCCGGTCGAGCCGAGCACGGCCGCGGCTTCGAGAAAACGACCCTCAGCGGTCAGTTGCATCCATTGGGGGATGGGATTGCACAGGGGGCAGCCGGACACGCAGCTTGGGTTCGGGCATTGGATGCACCGGCTGGCTTGTTTCCGGGCGGTGGCTTCGTCGAAAAGCCCGTGAATTTCCAGGAAATCCGAGAGGCGTTCTTTGGCTGAGCGTTTGGGCTGGCCTTCGCGGTCCAGTTCACGCCACGCATGCCTGGCCGGAGGCTGTGGAACGGTTTCGCTCATACAAAGTAAACTTTGACTAATAATACTCCCTGGTCAAAGTGAATGCCAACAAATAAAGGTGTCCCGCCCCGCCACGGCGGGATGGCGGAGCGGGACGGTTGAAAAACGGCCAGCCGCCAGCGGCCTACCTGGCCTGGCGCACGCGGATCGTGTAGCGCTGGGCCTGGGGGTTTGACGATACGAAGGTGACGCCCTCCTGGGCATTCTCATCCAGGAAGAAATTCTTGAACGGCACATCTTCGACCACGTAGCCGAGGGCGTCCTTGAAGACACAATTAACCTGCACCTGGATGCGGCGGTTTTCGCGGTTTCGCAGGTTGGCGGTCACCTGCAGGCGGCCATCGGGCAGGCGCGTGGAGGCGATGCCGGAATGGGTGACGGAGCGTTGCGCGCCGCGGTCCAGCAGCACCAGGGTGGAGTTGTCCTCCAGGTTATGGGTGGTGGTGTTGACCGGCAGGTAGGCCCCTTCGTGCGTTTTACACCCGGCCAGGACCGCCATTCCGGCGGCCAGTGAGAGCAGCAGCACAGTTCGTTTCATAATGTTTGTGGAGTTGATGATTGATCGCTGATGAAAATCACTTTGTCTTTGCCGCCGGCCGGCACGTCAAACGCAACCTGCTTGGTGAGATTTGGCAGGGGGCGTCCGCCGCCATCAAGGAACTGCACCGTAACGGCATGCCTTCCAGGCGGCAGTTCCATGGCGGCAAAGGTGAGATACTGCGGCAGGTTGTCCCAGGTGCGCGTGTCCGCTGCCGGCGTGGCGGCGGCGGATATGACTTTGCTCAGAACTCCCGCCAGCGCGACGCCCAGACCGATTTGCTGGGTCGTCCGGTCATGGCTGATCGCCGCCGTTCCCAAGCCGCCGATCAAGGCCACGTTCCCCACGGTGTCGGTCGTGGACTTGAACACCGCTTTGTTCCCGAGCACATGATCCATCACCCGCCCGCCGCGGGTGGTCGCCTGAAAACCAACATCATCCGTCGGCGCCACCGGAATGTTGAACTTCTCAAAGCGCAGCTCCGCTGATTTCACCGGGGAAGCCGGCACCGTGAAGCGAAGCTGCTCGCCATACTCCCCGGCGCCCACTTTGCGGACGCCCGGACCAAACTCGACAAAAAAGAGCACGTTCGCTTTGGGATTGTAGGGCGGCAGGGAAACATTCTTGGCGGCTTTTTTCGCGCGTGCGAATGCGTCCGAGCCGTCGCCGCCGAGTTTGGCGGTTGCCAGCCCATCCAAATATTCGGCCAGCACCCAGTCTCCGGCATATTCCTGGTTCTCGGTGTCGCTGTCCGCCAACTGGGCGCTCCGGAAACAAGCGCGCGCGTTGTCTGGTTCGCCATCCATCCAGTAAAGAATGCCGCGGTAAATATAAGCCATGCTGCGTTCATAGGGCTCGCCGATGAACGTTTTCCTGGCCTCATTCCGGAAGTAGCCCCGGGCCTGGCGCGCGCTTTTGTCTTTGCCGTAAATGTTGCCGATGGTGAGGAGCGCATCATCCAGTTCACGGCGGGCCGTATCGAAGTCGCCCCGGCGCAGGGCCGCGGCCGAGGTGCGATACTGCCAGAGGACTTTGTCCCGCGCCGCACCGTTGGCGATGGCATTCGGCCCGTCCACCGCGAGGTTGCCCGTAAGCTGCAGAGGTTTCCTGCCTGGGGCGGGGCTGGCGCAACCGCCCAGCAACACCGCCACCGCCAGAGACCATTGACTGAGCGGACGGACAACGGCACGGATGGACCAACGCTGGGAAATTGCGCTTCTCACGGTGGTGATTTGAATGGCGGACGGAGGCCAGTTCCGCTCCAATTCCAGGGTGCGGCAGTGATTACCGGTATGCGGCATCTTCCAGACCTTGCTTCTTCATCTCGGCCGAATCCTCCCAGATGATGTCACTCGTGCGCGCGTCAATTAGTTGGAACGTGTACAGCACGTAATCACTGGTGCCGGCTTTCGTCCGGGTGGTCATGCCTTCCAGCTTGCCTGTAAGAAAGAAGTCGGCTCCCTTGAACTCCTGCACGCGGGGGTCCGAGCTGGACGTCACCTGGCCGGATTGTTTCATCTGCCGTTCCTTTTCCAGCACCGCCATGCGGTCACGCGCCAGGAACAAGACCTTGCCTTGGGCGCGCGAATTCAATTGCGCCCGGATGCGGCTCAGGAAGATGTCCTTGTTGATGGGAAAGCGGGTCTCGTTCACCACCGGATCCAGCACCACGCGGGGCATGCCCTGCGCGTTTTGGATCTGCGGCGTGGTCAAAATGCTGCGCGCCATTTTGTCCGTGACCGCCACCATGTCCTGGGACTCCACGCCCGTGCCGGCCACGAAACCCCGTTCATCAGGGCGCATCTCAGTAACGGGCACCCCGGAAGGATTCTTCACGCCCGTGGAAGCGCAGCCCGAGAGAAGTCCAGCCATCGTCAAAACCGCCAGCGGAATACGATATTGAGTTAGATTCATAGATATTGGGTTGATGTCGTGTTGTTGAGTTGAAAAAAGCCAGGTCAGCGACCCGGGATGGCCGGGGCCGCGGGAGCCAGCGGAGCATTGGCGACCATCGGGGCGTTGTTGATGGATGAGACCCAAACCGGCGCCGCCTGCCGCTGTTGCCGCAGGCGCAGCTCGTGCTCTGCCACTCCACCGATCACCGCCCCGGCGGCTCCGCCGATGACCGCTCCAGCCAGCGTCTCCTGGCTCTGATGCCCGATTACGCCGCCGGCCACAGCGCCTACCACCGCGCCGGCCACGGCGTAGTTCGGGCGCTCAACCGCAGGGGCTGGAGGCGGAGGCGGGGGAGGGACGGCGGCGGCGGGGCCCGGTGGCTGGAATTGGGGTGGCGATGCTTCACGGTAAGCGGGACCCGGAGGATAAACCACCGCCGGTGGCGGCGGCGCATACGAGTAATAATAACCCGGTGCGGGCGCATAGTAGTAATAGCCAGACTCGTAATACGCGCGCTGGCGCTTCTCCTGGTGAACGATGTTGCCAAGCAAAAAGCCCACCCCGGCGCCGATGGCCGCGCCTTCACCGCCCCGGCCATGGTGCTGGTTGCCGATGATGCCTCCGGCCACTCCGCCCAGGATGCCGCCCAGGATGGAATCGTCGTTGAAAATCTGGGCGCGGGTCACTAAGGGCATCAGTGCCAGCAGGCCCACGGTGATTGTTTGCCGTACGTTCACTTCTTCT
>JBBQYD010000197.1:0-9160 GCA_038209025.1 Verrucomicrobiota bacterium
CCCATGTTCCTTTTCGCAGTGCGGTTGCAAGTATCTTAGGTTGTCTCCAGGCGCCGGGGCTCCTCCGTTTGTGCCGAATTTGGATACTTTTGTGCGTGCGCCGGGCCGGGGTGGATCCTTGGGCTTTCCTCGCTTTGCGCCTCGCGTTATCCTCGCGGTGTGCAACCGCTGTTTGAAAAAACTCCAGAACGCGAGGGCGAATCCTTCCATTGTGAAGTCGTTCGCGGGTCCAGCTATAATGCCACCTGGCATTTTCACCCGGAATTGCAGATTACCTTGGTGCTTCAGAGCCATGGCTACCGCCTGGTGGGTGATAAGATCGCGCCGCTCAAGCCTGGGGACATGGTACTGCTGGGGGCCAATCTGCCGCACGTGTGGCACCAGGATCCTCCGAAAGCTTCCGACCTCGGGGTTCACGCGATCGTCGTGCGGTTTCGTGAAACCTTCGCTGGACATGATCTCCTGGATCTCCCTGAGTCGGCGCCGGTGCGCCGGCTTTTCGAGCGGGCGGCCCGCGGATTGGAAATCAAGGGGCGCACCCGCGCCGAAGTGGCTGGGCGCCTGGAGAAATTGCCGCACCTTAGCGGGCTAAGCCGATTGGGCGAGTTGCTGTCCATCCTGGACTTCTGCGCCCATTCTCACGACCTCAAGCCGGTTGCCAGCGCCGGTTATGTGCCGAACCTCTCAACAGATGATCAGGAACGTATGCAACGGGTTACCTCTTATATTAACGCGCATCTGGCCGATTCCATCGGGCGGGCGGATATCGCTCGCGTAGCCAACCTTAGCGTGGGGGCCTTCAGCCGGTTTTTTAAGGTGCGTACCGGCAAGAGCCTCCCTGAATACCTTAACGAACTGCGAGTGGGCCGCGCCTGCCGGTTGCTGGCTGACGAACGGCCAAAAGTGACAGACATTGCGCTTGAGTGCGGCTTTTCCAACCTGGCCAACTTTCATCGTCGTTTTCGGGAAATCACCAAAATGTCACCGCGCGATTACCGTTTGAAACTCCGGCACAGTGCATCCCCCGCGTACGCGCTTTGACCCGCGGTTACGGGGTGTCCTTGCTTGAGGAATGAGGCGGAGTTGACGGCGTGGCGGCGAGTCCGCCCGGTCCGGGGTTTATTCAGATGTTGCGCCTCACCCGTTGAGACCTTCGAGGTAGGCCGCAATCAATTCCGGCAGTTCCGTGCTGTAGCCGCCTTCCAGCACGCTGAACAGCGGGACTCCCAGCTTTCTCAAGCTCTCGGCAAGCCAGCGGAAGTCCGCTGTCTGGAGTGTGCCCTGGGCCAGCGGATCACCCGCGAAGGCATCGAATCCCGCCGATACTCCCACGACCTCGGGGTTAAACCGTTTGATCTCGGATACGGCGCTTTCCAGGATGTCCCGGTATTCGGCCCGGGCGGTTTGTGGCGGGACCGGGAAATTGAAGCAGTTGCTGCCCGTGTTTCTCGTGCCCGTACCGGGGTAACACGGATGCTGATGGACCGAGTAGAAAGCGGCTCCGGGCACGTTGAGAAGGATCGCCTCTGTCCCATTCCCATGGTGGACGTCAAAATCGAAAATGGCCACCCGTTTGCTACCCGTGGCGAGCGCCTCCAATGCCGCTATGGCCACGTTGTTCAGATAACAGAAGCCCATGGCGCGCGTGCGAGTGGCATGGTGTCCAGGCGGCCGCATTAGACTGAAGACTGTCTCCCCATTGCGGCCCAGTGTCATGGCCCTTACCGCCGCCCCCGCGGAGGCGCGGGCAAATTCGGCAATTTTATCGAAACATGGAGTATCGACATCAAAATCTTCGGGCTTCTCGAGGCGGCGCAGGTGCTCTTCGGTATGCGCTCGCAGCAGGCATGCTTCTGAGCACACCTCCGGTTTCAGCCACTCCAGCTTTAGCGCCGAGGCCCCACGCAGTTTCTCCAGGGTCCGCGCGATGCGGGCCGGCCGTTCCGGATGCCCAGGATGAGAATACTCCGCGCAATGCTCGTCGCTGATAATCTTCATTCCCGCACAGATTCTGTCCCGCAACCGGCTTCGTCAATTCTACAGTGGACCCGGGCCATCGGTTATGGCCGGCGGTAGTTCAGGCCGGGATGCTGCGATAGCGGATAAGAGTCGAAGAAACACCCTTGGATTAAGCGACAGTGAACAAACACCCCCACCGTCATGAACGCATCCAGATGGCATCCCATGCCGCGCATCTCGAACGGGAATGGGTTAGGAGCGCTAGTGACAAGTAAAATTAATGAAATGAAATATTGCATCTTTTTGTGAATTCAGTAAAGAATACCAAAATTTAGTGTAGTTTTGTGAGGAGGCCAAAATCTCCGAAAGAATAACGAGCAGTAAATCTAAAATGAGCAGTCACGCACGGTTAAACCTGAACGGTTTGCCTCCGAAACAGGGTCTTTATGATCCGCAGTTTGAGCACGAATCGTGTGGTGTTGGTTTTGTCGTTAACATCAAGGGCCGGAAAAGCCATGCCATTATTCAGCAGGCGCTCCAGGTCCTGCTGAACCTTGACCACCGCGGCGCTTGTGGTTGCGAGTATAATACCGGCGATGGCGCGGGCATTCTTATTCAGCCGCCCCATGATTTCTTCCGCCTGGTGGCCCGCGAAGCCAAAGTCGATCTGCCGGCCCCCGGGGAATACGGCGTTGGCATGCTGTTTCTGCCGCCGGATGCGGCCCAGCGGTCCGAGTGCGAAAAGATCTTCGCCCAAATCGTTGCGGAAGAAGGGCAAGTGCTGCTTGGTTGGCGCACGATTCCCGCCAGCAACGCCTCCCTCGGCATTACCGCCAAGGCTTCCGAACCATCCATGCGCCAGGTGTTCATCGCGCCAGGGACCAAAGTGATCGATCTTCCGGCCTTTGAACGAAAGCTTTACGTCATCCGCAAACGCGCTGAGAACCTGATCCGCTACGCCGGCAAGATAGCGGGCGGGCAGTTCTTCTACGTTTCCAGTCTATCCTATAGAACGGTGGTCTATAAAGGCATGCTCCTGACCACTCAGTTGAAGGAATACTTCCCCGACCTGATGCATCCGGCTATGGAATCGGCCATGGCACTGGTCCATTCCCGTTTTAGCACCAATACGTTTCCAAGCTGGAACCGCGCCCATCCTTACCGTTACATGGCCCATAACGGCGAAATCAACACGTTGCGCGGCAATATCAACTGGAGCCACGCGCGCGAGGCCTTGTTCGAATCCGATCTTTTCGGTGACGATCTGAAGAAGATTCTGCCAAGTGTTTGCACCGATGGCAGCGACTCGGGGATGTTCGATAATGTTTTGGAGTTGCTTGTCATGGCGGGGCGGTCGCTGCCCCATGCCATCATGATGATGATTCCCGAGCCATGGACCAAGCATGAGACCATGAGCCCGCAGAAGCGGGCGTTTTATGCTTATCACTCCTGCATTATGGAGCCATGGGACGGTCCGGCATCCATCGCTTTTACCGATGGCAAACTCATCGGCGCGGTGCTGGATCGCAATGGCCTCCGGCCTTCACGTTACTATGTGACGAAGGATGACCATGTGATCATGGCCAGCGAGGTCGGCGTGCTCGATATCTCCCCGGACCTTATCCAGCAAAAGGGCCGTTTGCAGCCCGGCCGGATGTTCCTGATCGATACCGAAGAGGGCCGCATCGTTTCCGACACGGAGATCAAAAACAAGGTTTCCAACGAGCATCCTTACCAGGTATGGCTGGATCAAAACCTCACCCGCCTTGCGAACGTGCCGGATCCCGGGATCCTCCCGGCGGCGAACCACGAGACGGTTTTGGAGCGCCAACTCGCATTCGGCTATACCTTCGAAGACCTTCGCATCCTCCTGGCCCCGATGGCGCGGGACGGCACCGAAGCCCTGGGCTCCATGGGCACCGACACCCCGCTAGCGGTGCTTTCCAACAAGTCGCAGCTTCTGTTTAACTATTTCAAACAGCTTTTTGCACAGGTGACCAATCCCCCCATTGATTGCATCCGGGAGGAGATCATCATGTCCACCGAAACGGCGATTGGCTCCGAGCGGAATCTTTTGAAGCCCGGCCCGGAGCACGCCAAGCTCATTGAACTGAAATCGCCGATTCTCACGAACGAAGAATTTGCCAAGCTCAAACACGTCGCTTTGCCGGGATTCAAATCGGTCACCATCCCGATTTTGTTCCGCGAGTCGGAAGGTCCTTCCGGTTTGGCGCGCGCGATGGATGACCTCTGTGCGCAGGTCAGCCAGGCGGTGCGCGACTCCGTCAACGTGGTGGTGCTCTCCGACCGCGGGATCAGCCGCGAATGGGCGCCCATACCGTCGCTCCTCGCGGTTGCCGGGGTGCATCATCACCTGATCAGGGAAGGCAGCCGCACCCAGGTGGGTCTCGTGCTCGAATCTGGTGAACCGCGCGAAGTTCACCATTTCTCCCTGCTGATTGGCTACGGCTGTGGCGCGATCAACCCGTACCTGGCGTTCGAAACGCTTGATGACATGATTCGCCAGGGGTTGCTCACCGGCATCGACCACAAAACGGCGTGCAAAAACTACCTGAAAGCCGCCGTCAAAGGGGTGGTCAAAGTCATTTCCAAGATGGGCATCTCCACCATCCAGAGTTACTGGGGGGCGCAGATCTTCGAGGCGATAGGCCTGAAACAGTCGTTCATCGACAAATACTTCACCTCGACACCTTCGCGAATTGAAGGCGTTGATATAGACACCATTGCGGGCGAGGTTTTAACCCGGCATCAGCGCGCTTATCCGGCTCGTCCAGTGAATGGCCACGTGTTGGACACCGGTGGGCAGTATCAATGGCGCGAGGATGGCGAGTACCACCTGTTCAACCCCCAGACCGTGCACAAGCTTCAGGCGGCGGTGCGCACGGGCAGCTATCGGGTGTTCAAGGAATACTCGAGCCTGGTAAACGAGCAGAACCAGACGCTTTGTACATTGCGTGGATTGCTGGATTTCAGCGAGTCCCGGCCCATCCCGATTGAAGAGGTCGAACCGATCGAGAGCATTATGATGCGCTTCAAGTCTGGCGCGATGAGCTACGGCTCGATCAGCCAGGAGGCGCATGAGACGCTTGCCATCGCCATGAATAGAATCGGTGGGAAGAGTAACACCGGTGAAGGCGGGGAAGACCCCGGACGTTATGTTCCTCTCCCGAATGGCGATTCCAAGAACAGCGCCATCAAACAGGTGGCTTCGGGCCGGTTCGGCGTGACCAGCACGTATTTGGTTAACGCCCGGGAACTGCAGATCAAGATGGCCCAGGGCGCAAAGCCTGGCGAAGGCGGCCAGTTGCCCGGCCAGAAGGTTTATCCATGGATCGCTCGCACCCGGCATTCCACCCCCGGGGTGGGCCTCATCTCGCCGCCGCCGCATCATGATATCTATTCCATTGAGGATCTTGCGGAACTTATTCACGACCTTAAGAACGCCAACCACCACGCGCGCATCAGCGTGAAGTTGGTGTCCGAAGTGGGCGTCGGGACGATTGCCGCCGGCGTGGCCAAGGCGCATGCCGATGTGGTGCTTATCAGCGGCTATGACGGTGGCACGGGCGCTTCTCCGCAGACCGGTATCAAGCATGCCGGCATTCCGTGGGAACTCGGGCTGGCCGAGACCCACCAGACGCTGCTGCTGAACGACCTGCGTTCCCGGATCATTGTCGAGGCGGATGGCCAGTTGAAAACCGGCCGCGATGTCGTGGTTGCCGCCCTGCTGGGCGCCGAAGAATTTGGGTTTGCCACCGCTCCACTCGTGGCCATGGGCTGCATCATGATGCGGGTGTGCCATCTAAACACCTGCCCGGTGGGCGTCGCCACCCAGGATCCCGAACTGCGCAAGCAGTTCGCCGGTCAACCGGAGCACGTTGTCAATTTCATGCGCATGATCGCGCAGGAGGTGCGTGAAATCATGGCCCAGCTTGGTTTTAAGCAGATGAACAAAATGATCGGGCGGACCGATCGGCTGGAGGTCAGAAAGGCCATCGAACATTGGAAGGCCAAAGGCCTCGACTTCTCCCGCATTCTCTTTCAGCCTGAGGTGCCCACGGATGTCGGCAGGTTCTGCCAAAAAGTCCAGGACCACGGCCTCGACAAGGCCATGGACAACACCGTGCTCCTGAAACTCTGCGCCCCGGCCATAGAGCGCAAAGAGAAGGTGACGGTCGCTCTGCCAATCCGCAATACCCACCGCGTGGTCGGCACCATCGTCGGCAGCGAAATCACCCGCAAATGGGGTGCTGAAGGTTTGCCGGAGGACACCATCGACATTCATTTTTCAGGCAGCGCCGGGCAAAGCCTCGGCGCATTCATCCCCAAGGGCATGACCTTCACCTTGGAAGGCGATGCCAACGATTACGTCGGCAAAGGCCTCTCGGGCGGCAAAATCATCGTTTATCCCCCGGAAAAATCCACCTTTGCGCCGGAAAAGAACATCATCATCGGCAACGTGGCCTTTTACGGCGCCACCAGCGGCGAAGCCTTTGTCAGTGGCATGGCGGGCGAACGCTTCTGTGTTCGTAACAGCGGGGTGAATGCCGTCGTGGAGGCTGTGGGCGACCACGGGTGCGAGTACATGACTGGTGGATGTGTGATCATCCTTGGGTCCACCGGGCGCAACTTCGCTGCCGGCATGTCCGGGGGCGTCGCCTATGTGCTGGACGAAACCGGCGAATTCCCCTCCAACTGCAACCAGCAGATGGTCGATCTCCACAAACTCGCTGATCCCGACGAGACCGAAATGGTTTGGAAGATGGTTCAGCGACATCACGCTTACACGCGCAGCCCCCTGGCTGGCCGGGTTCTGGCGGATTGGAAATCCCAGGTTGGCAAATTCGTGGTTGTAATGCCCAAGGATTACCAGCGCGTGCTTCAGTCTCTCAAACGCGTCCAGGAAGCCGGCCTTAGCGGCGAGGACGCAATCATGGCCGCTTTCAGAGAAAATGCCCGCGACGCCGCGCGCGTCGGCGGGGGCTAAACCAACCTTCAAAGCATAACCCTCACCACTAATAATGGGAAAACCCACAGGCTTTCTTGAATACCTGAGGCAGTTGCCTCTGGACCGTCCGGCCCTTGAACGCATCCGCGATTGGAATGAATTCCATGAGCACATGGAAATCGGCAAGCTGCGCGACCAAGCGGCTCGTTGTATGGATTGCGGCATCCCGTTCTGCCATACCGGCACGCTGCTCAACGGCATGGCGTCAGGCTGCCCGGTCCATAACCTGATCCCCGAGTGGAACGATCTGGTTTATCGTGGGCTCTGGCACGAGGCGCTCGATCGGCTCCACAAGACTAACAACTTTCCCGAGTTCACCGGACGTGTCTGTCCGGCCCCATGCGAAGGATCTTGCGTGCTGGGCATCAACGCCTCGCCAGTGACGATCAAGAATCTCGAGTGCTCCATTATCGACAAAGGCTGGGAGGAAGGCTGGGTCATTCCCGACCCGCCCAAGGTCCGGACCGGCAAGAAAGTGGCTGTCGTTGGCTCCGGCCCCGCCGGATTGTGCGCCGCGGCCCAACTCAACAAGGCCGGCCATTGGGTCACCGTTTTTGAGCGCGCGGACAGGGCCGGGGGCCTGCTGATGTATGGCATCCCCAACATGAAGCTCGATAAGGAAAAGATTCTTCTGCGCCGCATCCGGCAGATGGAACAGGAAGGCGTCAAGTTCCTTACCAACACCGAAGTGGGCGCAAATTACCCCGCTGAGCAATTATTGAAGGAATTCGACGCCGTGGTGCTTTGCACCGGAGCTACCAAACCGCGCGATCTCCCCATCGAAGGCCGCTCGCTCAAGGGCGTCCATTTCGCCATGGAGTTCCTCGCTGCCAACACCCGCGGACTGCTCGAACACCATCGCAATGGCGATTTCGTTTCCGCCGAAGGCAAAGACGTGGTGGTGATCGGTGGCGGTGACACTGGCACCGATTGCGTGGGCACCTCACTCCGGCACGGCTGCCGGAGCATCGTTCAGCTTGAGATCCTGCCCAAGCCGCCCATGGATCGCGCCAGTGACAATCCCTGGCCGGAATGGCCCAAGGTTTATCGCCTCGATTACGGTCAGGATGAGGCTGCGGCAAAATTCGGCGCTGATCCGCGGGTCTATCTGACGACTGTGCAGAGGTTGGAAGGTGACGGACAGGGGCAGGTTAAAGCCGTGCATACGGTTCAGATCGCCTGGCAAACCAATGAGAGAGGCCAGTATGTGCCCAAGCCGGTTCCCGGCACGGCGAAAGTCATTTCGGCCCGGTTGGTGCTTCTGGCCATGGGCTTTCTCGGCCCTGAACAGCCACTGCTGGAAGCTCTGAAACTCGACCGCGACCCACGGTCCAACATCAAAGCGCAGTTCGACAAATATGCCACCAACATCAAAGGCGTCTTTGCCGCCGGCGATTGCCGGCGCGGACAAAGCCTGGTGGTCTGGGCATTCAACGAAGGGCGCGGCGCCGCCCGCGAATGCGATCGCTACCTGATGGGCAAAACCAGCCTGCCGTGAGGACGATGCCGGGGGCCGCATGACCGACTGCCATTACCTCCGTTTGGCGATGATCATACCGTGCAGTGTTTTGCGGCTCCAGATGTTCCGGGGATGGTAATCCTCGTTTTGACGTCCATTAATGGCCCCTGGGTTTTCAATCCCTGACTCCCTGCTGGACGAAAGCGGGGTTTTACCCTAATTTTAGTTTGTGCCGAATGCTCCAAAACAGGCAGGGCAAAATCCCGATAAACCTGAGCCGCTGCCCTTTGAAGAAGCGCTCAAGAAACTCGAGTCCATTGTTGAAGCGATGGAATCCGAGGATTTGCCCCTTGACGCTTTGTTATCGAAGTATGAGGAGGGCACTCGTTTGGCCGGCATTTGCCAGGCCAAGTTGGGTGAGGCCGAACTGAAGATCCAGCAGCTCGAAAGAACCGAGCAAGGCACGATGAAGCTTAAGAGCCTCACCCCGGATGCTCCCGAAGAATAACTATGAACCGATACCTCGATATGGTGGATCAGCCTGCGCACGTCAAGAAATTGACCTACCCGCAACTGGAGATCTTGGCGGGTGAAATCCGCCGCGAGTTGATCACCAAATTGTCGAAAAACGGGGGACACCTGGGACCCAACCTTGGCGTGGTGGAACTCTCCATCGCGTTGCATTACGTCTTCAACACTCCCAAGGACAAATT
>JBBQYD010000198.1:0-9034 GCA_038209025.1 Verrucomicrobiota bacterium
TTGTCCGAGAAATAGCCAATGCACCACGGGTCGTTGGCACTGCGATCCACCTTGCCCTGCATCGCGGTGCGCACACTGTTGGAAAACCCGGGATCAAAGGGGTCGGGGAATTTGCTCCAATAGCCTTCGCTGCCCTCGATCAGCCGGGCCCCGCGCGTGCCGAGGTTGTCCGTATAGGGCGTGCGGCGGAGCAGGTACACGCTGGAATCCGACCAGTTGGCAATCGTATTGAGGCCCCAGCTGCGCAGGCGCCGATGAATGGTCGAAGCGTAAGCCTGCTTCCAATCGGATCCGTATTTTCGCTTCAGATTGGCGGCCGCGAACCCAAAGCACTGCGGGGAGCGCCCTGTATAGTGGCCCTTGAGCGCATAGCCCTTTGACACGAACTCCCGGAATTCCTCCTGCTCACCGGGGAAGTTCTCGAACCAGGCCGCACGCTCCTCAATCGGCGTGGCGTCGATCATCCGCACACAATCAATGCCATGCGAAAAGAAAAGGCGGCCATCCGGGTCCACGAGCCACCACTTGCCCTGGTATTTCTCCGTGCGGAAGAAGCCGGTAGCGTTCAGCTTTGGCCCCCCGGCCCAGCCGCCGTAATTATCCCATCCGCCAGGGCCGGGTTGCGCCGCCAGTTCCCGCGCCTCGGCTTCGCGTTTCGGTTGCAGCTCCGCCAGCGAATGCGTTTTCCCGGGCCAATCCTTGTGCCGGTATTGGCCGAAGGTGTCGATGAACGGGAAGAACGGATCGGCATCGGTGATCCAGGCGGTCGGAGTGGTGTAAACCCCGGCGGCCCGGATGTCGTCCACCTCGAAAACGCAGTCCTCCTTGGGTTGGGCAACGAAGAGCAGGATCTGCGTGAGGTTCGAGACATTTACGGTGTTGGAACCCCCGGGAGCCACCGGGTAACCGCGCATGCCAAAGAGCTTGCCATCCAGCCGGTCGTCCTGCGCGCGGCGCAGTTTGACCCGCAACCAATCGGTGCGGCCAGGCTCCAGCGCCAGGCTGCCGGACACGCAGTTCTTTGTGCCGTCGGCCCCCGGGTTGTCCACGCGACAATGCAAGGTGGCCCGCCGGCTCCCGGCATTTTTCACTTTTAGTTCCACCTGCGCCATGGCGGCAAGGTTCCAGTGGCCTTCTGGCGCTCGCAGGGTGACCCCCGGCCAGGGCTGAGCATGCCCGGTCGTGATCCTCAGTGCCGACCCCTTGCCGGAACTCACTAGCGTCACCTGTGCGTCGGCAACCACATATCGGGCGGGATCGCTCGGCGGTTCGAAATCAAACAGGGTCTGGTCGGCGGCGGAGGCACCGGAGAACAGAACTGAACTCGCAAGAGCATTCCAAAGGAGGTTCGGCGCTTTCATAAAATCGGGCGTTGGGGCTGGCACCCACGCGGATGCAGCAGAGACCTCGTCATTCAAAGCTGTATCGCGCGCCAGGGCAAGCCGCGAATCCGTTCCTCCCCATGAAGGGCGCGTTGGAAAAAACGTGCCTCGCAGATCACCTTATCGGGCAAGCTCGCCGACTGAGCCCTTGTAGTGCGGACCTATTCGATCCTCGGCCTGATTTACAACGACTCACACCTCGGCATCATGCCGAATAGCGGGAGACGGGTTGGTGTCGAAATCGGTGGCGGGCGCGGGGGCGATTCGAAGGAAGCGGGCGCCCCAAAGGGTGTTGGAGAGTAGGTTTAGACCCCATACTCGTTGTTTGGGGCCGGGCGTAACATGCGTTGGATCAGATCGTTTCACCATTAGCCAAAAGGAAACCCATGGAAACAAGGTCGGCGTCAGACATCGAGACTTCAACGGAGCAGTTGCTTGAGGACCTGAAAACCGTTGTTCGTGACGGGGAAGAGTTGCTTAAGACTGGAGCCAGAGAATTGTCTGCCCAGGGCACGCAAGCTCGCGAGCGACTGGCGGCGGCGCTTGAGGCGGCCAAGGAAACCAAGCGCAAACTGGAAGAACGCGCGGTTGCCGGAGCGCAGGCAGCTGATCGTGCGGTGCGCGCCAACCCCTACCAGGCAGTCGGCATAGCTTTCGGGGTTGGACTGTTGCTCGGGTTCCTGGCCACGCGCAAGTGACCCATGAGCGACGATGCTGAGGATCGACCAGGGTTGCTCACCCTGGGGCGAAGATTTGGGGCTACGCTGCTTGGGACACTGCACAACCGTGGTGAGTTGCTGGTGGTGGAATGGCAGCTTGAGAAATCCCGCCTTGCGGAGCTATTGATCTCCACCTTGGGCGTGCTCTTTCTGGGCATCATGGGCATGGTGATGCTCACCGCGACCATCGTGCTGCTGGTTCCCGAAGAGTTCAGACCCTTGGCCGCCGGAGGGTTCGCCTTGCTTTACCTGCTCAGCGCCTTTGGCGCCTGGCGGTGGGTGAAAAGCCTCCTGAAACAGCAGCCATTTGCCGAAAGTGTCAGACAAGCCCAGCAAGACCGCGTATGGCTCGACTCTTCCAAATAAGAGAACTGGAGGCTCGCCGGCAAGCTCTCGCCGCCGAGAGTGAAGTGTACCGGCAAACGTTGCTGCTGCAGGTCATGAACCTGCGGGTGGCGAGCGCCCAGGCTCGCGGCAGAATGGCCTCCACTGTTCGTGCCTGGGTTCTGGTAATTGCGCCCTTAGGCGGTCTGGTCGCACTATTTCGCCATCGCCGGGGAAATCACCAGCCCTCACGCCGCCGTGGGCTTATCGGTAAATTGATGCTCGCGTTCCGGTTATACCGGCGGTTTGCCCCCGTGTTGCAGCCCTGGCTGGTCCAAATGTTGCGCGCGCGTCGTCAGCCGACCGACCCTGAGCCTTCGCCGGCACCGCAACCAACGGATTCTGCCGGTGCGCCGCCGACGTCGAAGCGGCCCCTGTAACGGAAGCAGGGTTCAGTCGGGCGGCACGTTCGCCCACGGCTCAAGCGGAGCTGGCAGGTGAACGAGAGGGCGATACGGTAGGGGAAAGCCCTATGGCTCGTCTGGCGAGGCGAGTAAAGAATGGATGCAGGCTCTCTCGGAATGAGAGATTGGCGGGGCCGGTTGGGTTTTCCAGCCCCGCGGCCAAGTAAAAGTGAAGAAAAGTAAAAACAAAACAGAAACTTGACCGTGATTGTTAGCTAAAAAAAATATGAAACTGAAAACAGTAGTTGCTTGCACCGCGGCTCTCATGCTGACGGCGTCCTTTGCCAGTGCGGTTCACGTGTGGGAAGACCCCAGCGGCTGGACCACGGGCCACTTCCAGTTTGATCGGGAAGCCCGGCCCTTGTTCTCAGCCCAGGAGGTAAGCCTGGATCTGTTCGGCTCGTACATCGCCACGGAAGGTGACGCTGATGAAGTCTTTAAAACCGATATTTCGGACGGTTGGTGGGGTGGCGGCGTGGGAGTTAACTATTTCCTCACGCGGGAATTCGGCATCGGTGTGGACGCCAATGCCTTTGAAGGCGGCGGTAAGTTCATTGATCAGGTGATGGCCAGCGCCATTTTGCGTCTGCCCATTGAACGGGCCGGGTTGGCGCCCTACATAATGGGCGGCGTTGGCGGTGGCACCGAACCCGATTGGGAATGGCTATTCCATGCCGGTTTGGGGCTGGAGTTCCGCATCAACCCGGGCACCGGCATCTTCGCGGACGCCCGGTATATCTGGGCTGAAGACACCACGGACCGGCTGCAGTTCCGGGCCGGTTTGCGCCTGGCCCTTTAGATTGTTGGTTAGTTAGTTCCTCCGAAAGGGGCGAGCGCCGGAAGCAATTCCGGCGCTCGCCTGTTTAGGCGGTTCTGCCACGTTGATCAGTCCACCTGCGCGACCAGGTAGTAGCGCTGTGCCGCACCCGCCGTGGTCTCGTCGGTCCATGAACTCAGTGCTCCCTGCGCGGTGACGGATGGGGCGGTGATCTTCCACTCCGGCGCGCTCAGATTGTCCTTGTAGGCAATCCGGTAGTGGCGGTTGGCCGCGCTCGGCCACGTGAGCGTGGGTCGTCCGGCGGCCAGGGCAAGCGATTGAACCCTTATGGTGTTACCCTCCAGCGTGAGGGTTGCCGTCGATGAGGTTCCTACGACGTAATCGGAACCTGAAGCCAAAGCCAGCACGATGCACTTAGCGCCGACGAAGTTGGTCGAGTTCCGCGGCAGCACAGGAATGGTGGCCGCCGTCTCGCCCGCGGGGATGACTATCGGGTTCCCGCTGGCCGCCGCCGCGCACTGATAATCGTCGCCGATGGTGGCGGATCCTCCGAGGGTGTAGGCCACCTGCAGCGAAGCACTGGTGTCACCCGAGCGGGTGAGCCTGAATTCACCCGGCGCAGATGTCAGCCGGGAGACCGTTGCGGTCGGGGCCGAGAGCGTCACGGTTGAGGCCATCGTTCCGGCGCTCGAACTGAGCCGTCCGGCGGCGTCCCAGGCAACCCTGCCGCCATAAGCGCTGAAGGCCATGCCCTTGAGGGTCTTGCCTTCCAGGTTGACCAGGCTGGCTGGAACTTTCAGTTGCACCCAGCCTCCCGCGGCGGGTAGAGCGCCCATGGCGCGGCGCCCTGGCGTGCCGGCCACGCCGTAGCTCAGCAGGTCTTCGCCCCAATAGGCGCGGTGATCCCAGTTTCCGTCATTCCATTGCAGCATGATCTCTCTGGGCGGGTTCGCCGCATCAAGGTAAGCCCACGCGTAAAGCACATCGCCTGTGCTGATCAACAAGGTGGCGGTGGCGCCATCAAAATAGTGCTGGTGCGAACCGCTGGCCAGCGCGGATTGGTGCGCCGCGGCGCCCGACTTTGGAGCGGGATTGCTGGTTATCCAAGTCCAGGCATCGCCGCCCTCCGCTCCGCTGGTTGCGCCCGTGGGGAGCGCATCGTCCACCCAGATAATATCAGGTGAATTGGCGGTGAAGGTGGCCCGGGCGAACGCGCGGCGGCCATCCGGCCATTGGGCTTCCGCTTCGACCCACTGCTGGCCGTTGTTGTTTGGCGAAAAGGTGAAGGACTGGCCATAGGCCGGTTCCTGATCCCGGGCTTCCCACGTGATGCGCGCCTCGCCCAGATTCAGGCCGGGCGCCTGCATGGTCACCGTGACCGGCTGGCCCACGGGCACCGTCGTGGTGGGGGCCTGGAGGGACGACGTCGGCGCTTTCCAGGGTTGGTTCTTCAAAGACGTGCGGGCGGCCAGGAATCCCAGGGTGGCCAGGCTGCGCGCCTGGTTGATCACCACGAACTCGGCGTTTACATTCCAGCTATCACCCCAGCGATCATAGAACGGGTAAGGGGCAGTGGTCGCGGAGTCGCTGGGGAAGTTCAGGGCCTGGAGAATGCCGCCATAGTTCCAGAGGTAACCGAAGGTGGCGGTGATGTTGCCAACGGGTTGGCCGGAAGGAGGGAGCACGCGGCTGTCGTTCAACGCCCACTGGCTTACCACGTCGCGTGGCCGTTTCCAGCCCAACCCGGTCACAAACGTCACATTGACGGGGTTGCAGCCGCCTTCGTAATTCATGTTCGAGACGATCGCATCGATGTAGCTGGCCTGGGGATCGACCTGGTAGGCCACCGCCAGATCAAACGCCTGATCGGTGGAGAAGTACCAGCCTGCCGCGAGCACGCGCTTGGTGGCATCCGGAAAACTGCTGCCGTAAGCGCTCATTCGGGCCCAGTTCAGCACATCATTGCCCGCTTGCTTGATCTCCGTCTCACATTTGGCGAGGTACGCGGCGTCCAATTGGGCGGCCGCGATTCGCCCGGATCTGGCGGCAAACGCATAGCTGCGGACGGCATGGCCATAGCATTGGGACATGTGCCACCAACCCCAGCGGGTGGTGGCCGGGTTGGCGGGGTCAAACCAGCTTTTAAGTGTCTGGTGAATCGAGGCGTCCCCGGTGGCCAGAAACATTTCCGTCGCCGCCCACGCCAATTCGTCAGCGTCCGCGAAGTCATCCCCGTAATGGGTTATCTTCTGGTAAGCGCCGGTTTTGCCGTATTTGGCCACGGCGTTTAGCAGAAACTGCCAGCCGAGCTTCGCCTTATTGAGGTATAGCGCGGCTTCGGCCGGGTAAGCTCGTTTGAAGGCGGGGGAAGTGGCGCACTGCGCAAGCGCCGCCACCGAAGCCGCGGTTGCGGAGGTGGTTTTGGGCCAGACCACCTGCGGGTCGCCTTTGTCAGGGGTGACATTCCCCTCGTACTTTCGATCGCGTGGATAAACCAGGAAGTAGAAACCTCCATCGGCATCCTGCATGCGCGCCAGAAAATCCGCTTCCCATTTTGCCTCTTGCAGCACGTCGCTGATGCCGTCGCCGCTTTCGGGCGTGCCCAGGTTGTCGAGCGCGGCCACTCCGGGAATGGAATCAACGGCGAATACCAGGTAATGCACCAGGCTGGCGCTGTTCGCCGTGTACTTGCTGTAGTCCCCCGCATCATGATGTCCGCCTGAGACATTCACCGGCCCCTGGTTGACGTAAGGGAACAGTTGGGCCGCGGGGCTGGTGAGTGCCGGCGCGATTTGGGGCGGGTTGTTGTTGTTAATGATGAGCGCGTTCTCCGCGATGGTATTCCAGGTGAACGCGAAGGTGGAGGCCTCAACCGGCACGGAGGCGGGCGCGGCATGGCATATATCGTGTGTGAATCGCGTGTAGGGCAGGGCGGTGTTCGTGCCGCATCGTTGGTGATACAACCCGAGCGCGTACGTCCGCGCAAACGCCATGGCCACGCCTTCATTGATCAGGAACGGCAGTGAGCCGCCCAATCCGGGCACGATCAGGCGGTACTCGCCCGGCGTGTTAAACCCGGTGAAATCGGCTTCATACACCTTCTGGTAGGGCGTGGGGCTGTAGGTGTAGCCGGTGTCCGGACGTTGCGTGAGCGCGCCTTGAAACACCTGCGCGCCGGTCGCCGCGTCCACAATTTTGAATCCGGACCCGGCGGGAATGTTCATTTCGCCTAGGCTGCCGGCGTAATAGCCGGTCATGGCCTTCTTGACATGGTTCGGCAGGTAACCTTCCTGATTCACGTGAATGGCGGGGCTGAACCGCAGCGGGTTGGCGGTGGCGCCGAATTTCATCGCGGGCGTCCACAGGGAGCCGCTCGGATTCTTCACCTCGACAACCTGGCTATCCGAGAGGGGAGCGGATAATTGCAGGTACAGTGAGTTTTCAATCCGCAGGTCATAGCCGGCCAGGGATGCATAGAGCGGGCGCCGTTTGAAGCCCACCGCCGCGACGCCGACCGGCAGCCCGTCGGCCGTGACCGTGAAAGAACCGGCCGCCGGGGCTTGGAATTGCCCGGCGCCATCGACCAGGTCCCACGCCGTGACTCGGGCCGGATCAGGCTGCTTGGTGTTGATGAGCTTCAATTCCAGCAGGTTGGGGGAGAGCACGTGCAAGGTGTTGTCGCCCACTTTCGGTAACTCTGGCGTGACATAGTCGATCGTGCTCATACCGACCAGGGTGGAAACCGCGGCGGTGTTCGTTACCGCGGGTGTGTTGTTCGTTACTGCGGGTATGGTGTTCGTTACGGCTGGCGTGGTATTGGTCGTCCCCGGAGGTGTGCTGGCAAGCACGGTGGAAGTTTTGCCCGCAACATCCCAGGTCACCCGTCCGTCGTATTGGCTGAAAGCCATGCCGTTCAAAGTGCGGCCTTCGAGAGCCAACAGGCTCGCCGGCACCTCCAGGCGCACCCACGTCCCTCCAGCGGGCAGTGGTCCCATGTAGCGCTGGTTCGCGGTCCCGGTCACGCCGTAGTTGATCCGGTTCTCACCCCAAAAAGCCCGGTGTTCCCAGGTGCCATCATTCCATTGCAGCATGATCTGGCTCGGCGGGTTCGCCGGATCAAGGTAGGCATAGGCGAACAACACCTCGCCGCTCTCGACTTTCAAGGTCTGGCTCGCGCCATAGAAGAAGTGCTGGTGCAACCCAGTGCTGACACTGGATTGATGGGCTTGGCTGCCCGCATAAGGCGCCGGGCTCGTTTTGACCCAGGTCCAGGCATCCCCGCCGTCGCCGCCGAATTGAGCGCCCGTGGGCAGCGCGTCATCCACCCACGCGGTCACGGTGTTCGTGACCACTGGGGCAGGAGAGTTGGTGGTGCCGCCGGTAACGGGTGTGGCGGCGACCGTGGTTTTGCCCGCGCAATCCCAGGTGGCTTGCCCCCCATAGAGACTCAGTGCCATGCCCTTGATGGTGCGGCCTTCGAGAGCCAAGAGGCTCGCCGGCGCCTCCAGGCGCACCCACTTTCCTCCAGCAGGCAGTGGTCCCATGTAGCGCTGGTTCGCGGTGCCGGTCACGCCGTAGTTGATCCGGTTCTCACCCCAGAAAGCCCGGTGTTCCCAGGTGCCATCGTTCCATTGCAGCATCACCTGGCTCGGCACGTTGGCCGGGTCGAGATACACGTAGGCAAACAGCGTGTCGCCAGGAGTCACATTCATTCCCGTGCTTGCGCCGGAGAAATAGAGCTGATGCAAACCGGCGGCCACCGATGACTTCACGGCCTTTGTGCCGGAAAAAGGCGCCGGGCTGTTGTCGGTCCAGTTCCAGCCATCCCCGCCATCGGCCCCGACCTGTGCCCCCGCGGGTACGGCGTCATCCACCCAGACGAATTGTGTGCCGGTGTTTGTTACGGTGGTGACGGGCGCGTTGGTTTGGACGGCAGGCGGTGGCGTGCTGGAAAGTGTGGCGGCCTTGCCGGCGGCATCCCAGGTGGCCTGGCCGTCGAACAGGCTGAAGGCCATGCCAGTGACGATTTTGCCTCCCAGGTTCAGGTATTCGGCGGGCACTTCGAGTTGCACCCACTTGCCGCTGGCGGGGAGCGTTCCCATATAGCGGCGTGCGGCGGTGCCCTCGGCGCCGTAAGTGATCCGGCTCGCTCCCCAGTAGGCGCGATGCTCCCAGGTGCCGTCAAACCATTGCAGCATCACCTGGCTTGGCGGGTTCGCCGGATTCAGGTAAACCCAGGCAACCAACACTTCAGTGCTGGAAATCGCCAGGCCGGCGGTGGACCACGAGAAATAATGCTCGTGCAGGCCGGGACCCGCATTTGATTGATGTCCCTTGCTCCCCGAAACGGGCGCGGGATTGGCCGTG
>JBBQYD010000199.1:0-9028 GCA_038209025.1 Verrucomicrobiota bacterium
CGGTGATTTGATCAATGAAGCGGCCATCGCCATGGCCTTCGGAGCCAGCAGCGAAGATCTGGCTCGCGCGTGCCACGCGCACCCCACGCTTGGCGAAGCCTTGAAGGAAGCCGCTTTGGGGGTCGCTGGCCGGGCGATGCAGGTTTAGAGCAGACCTGGATCACCCTCTCGGGCATGGCCGGATTAACTTTGCCAGGCATGATGGAGGATCCGTGTTGGGTGGCGGGGAGGCCGCAGTTCACCCGGGAAATGAACTGGCGTTTGGGAATTTCACACGTATTATTTGCTCCAATTTTGAAATGGAATATAGCATGAAATCAAAAGGCAAAGCGAAGCGGACAAATCCTCCAGCCATTGGCATTCTTATGGGTAGCGACTCGGACTGGCCGGTCATGAAGGCGGCGGACGATGTTTGCGCCGAGTTCGGCCTGGTTTGCGACGTGCGGGTTATTTCCGCTCATCGCACCCCGCAGGACCTGGCCCACTTTGCCACGAAGGCCCACCAGCGCGGGCTGAAGGTCATCATTGCTGGCGCCGGCGGCGCCGCGCACCTCCCTGGAGTGACAGCGGCCTACACCCCGCTGCCGGTGATTGGCGTGCCGATCATGAGCAAAAGCCTGAAAGGCCTCGATTCACTGTTGTCCATGGTGCAAATGCCAAGTGGGATCCCGGTGGCCACGGTCGCCATCGACGGGGCAAGAAATGCCGGACTCCTGGCGGTTCAGATAATCGCCACGGGCGATCCTAAGCTGCAAGCGAAGGTCCTCCAGTTCAAGACCAGACTCGCGGCTGATTCGCGCGCGAAAAACCGCAACCTGGTGAAGTAGTCCCTCAGCACGGGCTTGATCAGACGGCGTCGGCTGCTGATCGAGCCGGATCCGTTTGTCCGCAGATGTTACAGCTTGCCTCATTGAACCCGCAGCAACGCGCAGCCGTCGAGTACCTGCGCGGCCCGGTCTTGATCCTGGCGGGCGCCGGAACGGGCAAAACTCGGGTGATTACCTTTCGCATCGCGCACATGATCGCCAGTGGGATCAGCCCGGGCAACGTTTTAGCCGTCACCTTCACCAACAAAGCGGCGCGCGAGATGCAGGAACGGGTGGCCGTCTTGGTACCAGCTAAACAGGGCCGCCGTGAAGCCGAAAGCGAGGTGCCCGTGACCATCTGTACGTTCCATTCGCTTTGCGTTCGCATTCTCCGTTTGCACATCGAAAAGCTGGGCTACAAGCGCAACTTCGTCATCTACGATGAAACGGAGCAACTGGGGGTGGTGAAAAGAATCCTGTCCCATATCAACATCCGGAACGAGAAGGTTGAGCCGTCCGCCATCTTGTCCGGTCTAAGCGGGCTTAAAAACAAGGGAAGCGACGCCTTGCGGGACCGCGGAGAGGATTCATCCGCCCTGGCGTTGGCAGCGCACATCCGGCCGCGCTATGAAGCGGCGCTGCGCGCTTGCAATGCGGTTGATTTTGATGACCTGATTCTGCTGACACTCCGTCTTTTCCGCGAGCACCCGGCCGCTTTGGAGGCCTGCCGCCAAAAGTACCAGTATGTGATGGTGGATGAGTACCAGGATACGAACAGCTCTCAGTTTAGGTTGATCAACGATCTCACCAAGATCCATCGAAACCTGTGCGTCGTGGGTGATGATGACCAAAGCATCTACGGGTGGCGCGGAGCGGAGATTTCCAACCTGCTGGACCTGGAGAAACATTACTCGGAGGTCAAGGTCATCAAGCTGGAGCAGAATTACCGCTCCACCACCACCATCTTAACGGTGGCCAACGCGGTGATCAAAAAGAACCTGGTGCGGCGGGGCAAGCAACTATGGTCCAACAAAGGCCAGGGTCCAAAGGTAACACTCTGCACCTACAAGGACGAGGAGGAGGAGGCCCAGAATGTGGCTGAGCGCATTCAAACCGCGCGCCTGAGGGACCGCGCCACATGGTCGGATTTTGCGATCCTGTTTCGCACGAATGCGCAGTCCCGGCCGCTGGAAACCGCCCTGCGAAAAGGGGACATTCCTTACCGCGTAGTGGGGGCTCAAAGTTTCTTTGACCGCCGTGAAATCCGGGATTTTGTCGCGTATCTGAAAATGCTGTTGAATCCCAACGATGACATAAGTCTCCTGCGGATTGCGAATGTGCCGGCACGCGGCTTGAGCGAGGCGACCATGGAACGGCTGCTGCAGGCGAGCCAGGAACGAAAATGCTCGGTCTTTCAAGCCATGAAGAACCCGGCACTGATTGCCGAGTTTCCCGCGCGCACACGCGAGAGCGTGGAGGGGTTCGTCAACTTTCTGGAGCACACGCGCGCGCCACTCCATAGCCCCTCCAAATCGCATGCGCCGCAAGCCCTGCAACAGTGGGCGGATCATTTCCTGTCCGGCAGCGGCTACATTGATGACCTTCGACGCTCCGAAAAGAGTCACGATATGGCGGACACCCGCGTCAGGAACCTGTCTGACCTGGTCGCCCAGATGGACGGGCCGTCTCCAAAACCCGGCCCGTTGCACGACCGCTTGGAGGACTTTTTGGAGAATGTCAGTTTGGACAATGACCGTGACAAGGACGAGGAGAAGGCGGGAAACCAGGTGACGCTGATCACGATGCATAGCTGCAAAGGGCTTGAATTCCCCCAAGTCTATATTGTGGGGCTCGAAGACGGTCTGCTGCCCTTCCGCCGGGAAGGCGAATGCAATCTGGACGAAGAACGCCGGTTATTTTACGTGGCCATCACGCGCGCCATGCATGCCCTGAGCATCAGCCATTGCGCAGGCCGGAGGAAATACGGAAAGCCGGTGGTGTGCAGGCCATCTCAGTTTCTCGCGGACCTGCCCCCCGACCTGGTTGAGAATGAAAGCCTGAAAGCCTCCGCCCCGGTGTCCAAAGAAGACGGCAGGAGCATGTTCTCCGCTCTCCTGGATAGCCTGTAATTGCCTGCCCGTCATTCCCTCTCCCCGAAGTTGCCGGAGGTTCTGGGCCTGCGATTTTAGGGTTTCATCCCCATTGGACGGCCCGCCGAGCCTCTCTATCGTGAGCCGGAATCAAAAACATGCGTAATGCCCGATTGGAGCATGACACCCGCGTTTGCCCGTCCCGGGGCTTAGCCCCCGGACCTCACGCGTTCTTTGCCCATCTATGAACCAGGAAGTTGCCTTGCTTGACCAGCCTGCGGAGATGACTCTCCCATCCGCCGACTTCTGCATTCATGAATTGTTCGAGAGAACGGCAGCCCACCAACCTCACGCAGCCGCCTTGACGTGTGACGGGCAAACCCTCACTTACTCCCAGTTGAACCGCCGAGCCAACCAACTCGCCCATCTCTTGAAGGAAGCCGGCGCCGCCCCGGAGATTCCGGTCCTGTGCTATCTGGAACGATCGATTGACATGGTGGTGGCGATCCTGGCGGTGCTTAAATCAGGCTCGGCCTACGTGCCCGTTGACATGGCATACCCCAACGACCGCCTGCGCTTTATGCGGGACGACAGCCGCGCATGCATTGTGATTACGCAGTCCCATCTGCGTGACCGGGCAGCTTTCGAAAACGCTACTGTAATCTGCGTGGACTCGGATGCTAAAACCATCTCCGCGCAACTGGAGGCCAACCTTGCGACGGGCGTGCGTCCTGACAACGCGGCTTATATCATTTACACCTCCGGCTCCACCGGCAAACCCAAGGGAGTGCTGGTGACTCACCACAACGTGGCGCGGCTGTTGAAAGAGACCGAGCACTGGTTTGGCTTCAACGCCAGCGATGTGTGGCCCTTGTTTCATTCGTACGCCTTTGATGTTTCGGTCTTCGAGGTGTGGGGCTGCTTTTTCTATGGCGGCCGGCTGGTGGTGGTACCCTACCTGGTCAGCCGTTCGCCGCTGGAATTCTACGAACTGTTGGCGCGCGAGAAAGTGACGGTGCTAAACCAAACGCCGTCAGCGTTTCGGCAGTTGATTTGGGCGGAGGAATCCGCCCCCACAAAGCATGAATTAGCCCTGCGCTACGTGGTCTGCGCTGGCGAGGCGCTCGAATTGCAAAGCCTGAAGCCGTGGTTCTCCCGTCATGGAGATGAACGCCCAAAGATTGTTAACATGTATGGCATCACCGAGATAACCGTGCATGCCACTTTCCGCATCATTCGGGAGGCAGATCTGGCCAGCGGGGTTGGCAGCGTGATCGGAGTCCCCATTCCGGATCTCCAGGTGTACCTGGTCGATGAAGCTCTGCGCCCCGTGCCAAGGGGCAAGCCAGGCGAGATTTGCGTGGGCGGCGCGGGCGTGGCCAGGGGCTATTTGAACCGCCCCGAGCTCAACGCCGCCCGGTTTATCCCCGATCCCTTCTCCGCCCGTCCCGGCGCGGCCATGTATCGCAGCGGTGACCTGGCCCGCTACAACGAGCATGGCGAACTGGAGTACCTCGGGCGCCTGGACCACCAGGTAAAAATCCGGGGCTTCCGGGTCGAACTCGGTGAGATCGAATCCGCACTGAACCGTCATCCTGGAATCCGCGAAACTGTGGTTATCGCCCTGGACGCGCCGGGGGGAGGAAAGCGTCTGGCGGCCTATTTCGTTTCGGGCAGCGCACCACCAACCGTTACTGATTTGCGAGCGTGGCTGGGACGGAGCTTGCCGGATTACATGATACCGGCTTTTTTCGTGCCTTTAAGAGCGTTGCCGCTAACCACGAACGGCAAGGTTGACCGCCGGGCATTGCCGGCTCCTGAGGCGGGTCGTCCGTCGTTGAAGACCGAGTACCTCGCGCCGCGAAACGCTACCGAAGCGCTGCTGGCGGAGATCTGGAGCCGGGTGCTCGAGATTCACCCGGTGGGGGTGCGGGATAACCTGTTCGAATTGGGGGGAGATTCCATCCGGAGCATCGCCATACTTTCCTGGGCACAACAGAAGGGGCTGCGGCTCACGTTGCAGGAGGTGTTCCAGAATCCCACCGTTGCCACGCTCGCGGCGTGCGCCGACACCAAGGCTGGAATGCCCCACGAGGAAAACCCTCCGACCGTCCCGTTTGCCCTCGTCCAATCGGAGGACCGGAATAGCATGCCCGCCGGGGTGATGGACGCCTATCCGTTAGCCCGTCTCCAATTGGGGATGTTCTATCACAATGAGCTGAATCCGGCGTCCGCCATTTACCATGACGTGTTCAGTTTCCGGATCACCGCGCCCTTTCGGGAAGAAAAACTAAAAGCATCAGTGGACCGCTTGGTACAAAGGCACCCTGCCCTGCGGACCTCGTTCCATTTGGCGGGTTTCAGCCAGCCACTCCAGGTGGTGCATGATTCGACTGAAGTTCAGTTCACGGTGGAGGACGTCACCTCGCTGGCCGCCCCGGCGCAGGAGGAGAGCATCCCTGCCTGGATCGAGGCGGAAAAGCGGCGTCCGTTCGATCGCGCCCGCGCCCCGCTCATCCGTTTTCACGTCCAAATCCAGCGGGAAAATGCCTTTCAGTTCTTTGTAAGCTTCCATCATAGCTGCCTGGACGGCTGGAGTCTGGCGGCGGTGATGACCGAAATTTTTCAGGATTACGCGGCGTTATTGCAGGGCCGCGAAGAACCGATTCCCAGCCCACGCGTCACCTATCGCGACTTTGTGGCTCTAGAGCAGCAGGCGGTTGCTTCGGAACAAGCCGCCAGCTTTTGGTCCGCGTTGGTGGCGGGAGCGGAGCTTCAGTTGCTGCCACGCTGGCCGAAGGCCCACTGCGAAAGGGGCGAGGAACAGAAGCGCGGACCAGAGTTGGAGGTGCCGGCTGAGGCATTGAGCGCCCTCAAGCAACTGGCTCAGAAAGCGGGTGTGCCCCTGAAGACCGTTCTCCTGAGCGCGCACCTGAAGGTGATGAGTTTCTATTCCGGGCGGAAGGATGTGGTAACCAGCCTCGTCTCAAACGGGCGCCCGGAGTGCATGGATGGGGAGAAGTTGGTCGGGCTATTCCTCAACACCCTGCCCTTCCGTCTGAAACTAGAGGGCGGAACGTGGCTTCAATTGGCCCGGCAGACCTTTGCCCTGGAGCAAGCGATTCTCCCGCATCGCCGTTTCCCGCTGGCGGAAATACACAAGCTCAACGGCGGGCATCCGCTGTTTGAGACCGCGTTCGATTTTGTCCATTTTCACGTGTATAAGAGCCTGCAAGGTTACCGCGATTTCGACTTTGCCGAGGGCCACTATTTTGAGGCGAACAATCTCACGATTTACACCACGTTCATGCTGGACACGAACTCAGCGCAACTGCAACTCCACCTCGATTACGACCCGAACGTGATCTGCCGGAAGCAAATCGAGGAAATCAGTCATTGCTATCTGCGCGTTCTGGAATCCATGGCTGGGAACGCGAGCGCGCGCCATGAGAGCTTAAACCTGCTGACACCCGCGGAACGGCATCTCCTGCTAAACGAGTGGAATCTCACTGGAGCGCCTTACCCGAAAGACCGCTGCGTTCACGAGCTAGTCTTAGAGAACGCCCGGGCCCATCCGGAAGCCATTGCTGTCACCTTCGGGGAACGGGATATCACCTACCGAGAACTAAGCGCTGCGGTGGGCAGGGTCTCCGCGGCGTTGCGGCAGGCAGGGGCGCGAACGGGGACTCTGGTGGGCGTTCTCATGGAACGACGACCGGAGATGTTGATGGCCTTGCTCGGGGTTTGGCAATGTGGCGCAGCCTATGTGCCGCTTGACCCGGGTTTCCCTGCGGCGCGTCTGGAGTTCATGCTCGCGGACTCAGGCGCGGCCATCCTTCTCACCGAAAGCAAATTGCGCCCCATTCTCCCGAAAACCCCAGCCCAGATTGTGGAGATGGAGACCGTGTTGTCTGATCGGCTTTTTGAAACGCCCATCACTGAGGCACCCGCTGGTGCCGCCACCCTGGCTTACGTCATTTACACTTCGGGGTCCACGGGAACGCCCAAAGGGGTGGAAGTAGTCCATCGCGGGGTGGTTAATCTGCTGCTTTCGGCGGCACGAACCGCCAACGTCACTGCTAAAGACGTCCTCCTGGCGGTCACCACGTTGTCGTTCGATATTGCCGGGTTGGAGCTGTTCATGCCGTTGGTGCTCGGGGGGCGCGTGCATCTCGCCAGCCGCGAAATCGCGGGCGACGGCACCCGCCTCGCCAGGTTGCTCGAATCCTCCGGGGCGACACTCATGCAAGCCACCCCTGCTACTTGGCGGCTGTTGATCGAGTCCGGGTGGAAAGGCAATTCACGTCTCAAGGTATTCTGCGGGGGCGAAGCCCTCAAACGAAGTCTGGCCGATCAACTCCTGAGATTGGTGCCGGAAGTGTGGAATTTCTACGGGCCCACGGAGACAACCATCTGGTCCACGGCCTGGAATGTCACGCCAGGGGACCGGATCCTGATCGGCCGTCCCCTCGCCAATACGCAACTATACATCCTCGACGAATACCTGCTTCCGACACCCCCGGGGGTGGTGGGGGAATTGTGCATCGCCGGAGATGGCCTCGCGCGCGGTTATCATGACCGGCCGGAGCTTACCGCGGAGAAGTTTCCCTCCAATCCGTATGGCCGGGACGTCGGGGAGCGTGTTTATCGTACCGGCGACCTTGCGCGTTACATGCCCGATGGAAACGTCGATTGTCTGGGGCGCATCGATCATCAAGTCAAGATTCGCGGGTTCAGAATCGAGTTAGGCGAAATCGAAGCCGTGTTGAAGGACTGCCCGGGAGTTGCGGACGCCATCGTGACCGCCCAGGCGGACCACTCAGGCGAACCGCGCCTGGTAGCTTACCTGGTATGCAAGAACGGTCCCCTCCCCCTGGCAGAAGTCCGTGACCTGCTCAAGCACCGGCTGCCACACTACATGGTGCCAGCGCTGTGGGTTTGCCTGCCGCTGATACCACTGACGCCAAATGGCAAGATTGACCTGCGCAGCCTGCCCGCTCCTGAAAGCCAATCGCATGGCCAGCGTGCGTTGGTCGAGCCGCGCAATAGTGAAGAGCGGATCATCGCGGAAGTCTGGCGCGACGTGCTCTCGCTGAAAACCATCGGCATCACCGACGATTTCTTTGAACTTGGGGCGGACTCACTTTCCGCCACGCGTGCTTTTGCCCGATTAAACGAGGCCCTCAACCTGGATTTGACGCTCAGAGAGATTCTCGAAAACCCGAGCGTGGAAGCCTTGGCGGCTGCGGTTAAGGAACGTAAAAAGCCGCAACGACGGTTGCCTCCCTTGCTGGCACGCAGGCTGGCGACGTAGCGCAAGTCAATTGCAATTAGGGTTTTGAGAGAATTGGAGGTTTGTAACCCACCGTCGGCGATAGGCGTCTATACCGATGCAGTCCCAAACGACTGCAGGATTAATTGTAGAAAAATATGAAAAAAGCTCTATTGACCGCCATTGCCCTGACCATCGCGCTGGCTTTCTCCGCCACCGCCGCGCCGGAAGTGAAAACAGATAAAGACGCCGCGAAAAAGAAGCCCACCGCCGAGCAAAAGGCTCTGCGCACGGAAATCACAACGAAGTACGACATCAATAAAGACGGCAAGCTCGACAAGGAAGAGCGGGCCAAGATCAGCGCCGAAGACAAAGAAAGAATGGAAAAGGCCGGCCTGAACAAGAAACACGACAAAAAGGGCAAAAAGAATAAATAAGGAATACCGGTCTTTAGCAGACTCCACGGCATCAGCGGTGGAGTCTCTTTTTTTGTACGCGTCACTTCCAACCTTTCCATTTTGTAATGTTCCAGAAAGGTTCCGGTTAATTCCCTGTGGTCTATTCCTATGGATACAGAAAAGTTCAGGACCAAATGCGTATGAAAAAGATATTTAGAAATACAGGCAGTCGGCTGGCAGCCCTCGTGATCGCGGGCACCCTGGCCATAGGTGGAACGACCCTGGCGATTTCAGGGAAAGGCGACCGGGAGGCTACCGCCAAACTCGATATTCCGGTGGACAAGCGCCCGATTGAGCGTGAAACACCCAAGCAAAATAGCTTCGCCCCGGTAGTCAAGAGAGTTGCGCCCGGGGTGGTGAAGGTGTTTACCACCAGCCGCATGCAGCCGGCGGCGTATCCGG
>JBBQYD010000200.1:0-8930 GCA_038209025.1 Verrucomicrobiota bacterium
GCCCAGCTTCTCCCACTGCACAAGGTCGCGTGACCGCAAGGTGGTAAAAATCCGGCCATCCTCAGTGCGCGAAGCGCCGGTCGTGCCATAGGCATAGTACCAACCCCCGTGTCGGATCACGGAAGGATCAGGCATCGACCCTGCATATACCGGGTTGGTGTAAGGTGCTTTAGCCTCCGGCCGGGCCGGCCCATTCTCCGGGTGAAACGTGCAGCCGGCAACCAGCGTCAGAATCATTCCCACCCCGCAAATCACCAGCCAGCCGCCGGCTGATCGACGAGCCGCAAACACATTCAAGAGGAGTCTCATAGGTCGGACGCAGCTTGGGATGCCAGCCCAGTGAAGTCAAGCGAGGGAAACCGGCCATTCCATGGAAAAGCTGGCCAAAAAAACCTCGCGGCTGGCATGGGCCCCGCGCCGGCCGGGCCCGGATCAATGAGGCAGACCGCAGCCGCAGAGTGGCCGCTGAGCCGGCTGGCTCTTTTCTGGATCATAGTTCAGGTACGGCCCGAGCCATCTTTCGGCCTCCTCCAGGGTCACGCCTTTCCGTGCGTGATAATCAAGGACCTGGTCGCGGGCCAGCTTTCCCACGCCAAAATACTTGGAGTCGGGATGGCTGAAGTACAGCCCACTCACACTGGCTCCGGGCCACATGGCAAAGCTCTCGGTCAGCTTAATGCCGGTGTTCTCTTCCGCCCCGAGCAGTTGCCAGAGCAGCCGTTTCTCGGTGTGGTCAGGGCATGCGGGATAGCCGGCGGCGGGGCGTATGCCTTGATAGCGTTCCCGAATCAAGTCTTCCGTTAAAAGATTCTCCGTTTGTCCGTAGCCCCAGGCTTCGCGGGCGCGCTTGTGCATGAACTCGGCGAAAGCCTCAGCGAGGCGGTCGGCCAGGGCCTTAGTCATGATGGAGTTGTAGTCGTCGTGATCCTGCTCAAATTGTTTGCATAGATCCTCGGTGCCAAAGCCGGCGCTGACCGCAAAGGCGCCCAGAAAATCGCTCAACGGTTTGCCATCCGGAGCGGTGTGTGACCGGGGCGCGATATAGTCGGCCAGGCAATGATTATGTTGATCGGCCGGTTTGACCATCTGCTGGCGAAGGAAGTGGAACCGGGCCAGCACTGAGGACCGCGTATGATCCGTGTAAAGTTCCACATCGTCGCCCACCGAGTTGGCCGGCCAAAACGCATACACGCCACGAGCCACCAGCAAATTGTTATCAACGATTTTGCCCAGCAACGCCTGGGCATCATCGAAAAGCTTCCTTGCCTCGGTGTTTTCAAGAATCCCCGGGTAACGGCCGCGTAATTCCCAGGTATGAAAGAAGGGTGACCAATCAATCAGCGGAACCAGGTCGGCCAAGCTGATACGCTGCGCCTCACCGGCCATGGCTTTGGGTTCCGAGGTAAGCACCCGGCAGCCGGTGAACCCGGGCTGAGGAATCCTGGCGTTGCTCCAATCGATGGGCGTGCGGCGTTTCCGGGCCTCCTCCAGGGGTAGCAGCGGAGCCGAACGCTGGTTCGCCTGCTGGGCTCGCAGCTTTTCGTAGTCGGCTTTCAATTGTTCCAGAAAAGGACCCCGGGTTTTTGGGTTTAGCATGGTCCCCGAGACCGTCACCGCCCGCGATGCATCGAGCACGTGAACCACCGAATGCGCGTAAGCGGGAGCGATCTTCACCGCGGTGTGCGCTTTGCTCGTAGTCGCGCCGCCGATCAGCAGCGGCACCTGGAACCCCAACCGCTGCATTTCGCGCGCAACGTGAACCATCTCATCCAGGGAAGGAGTGATGAGTCCGCTCAAGCCGATGAGATCCACATTTCGCTCGCGGGCCGTCTCCAGGATTCTCTCGGCCGAAACCATCACGCCGAGGTCAATCACCTCGTAATTATTGCAGCCGAGGACCACGCCCACGATGTTCTTCCCAATATCATGCACATCGCCTTTGACCGTGGCCATCAGGACGCGGCCGCGCGCCTGGCTGGCGCCGGACTTTCGTTTCTCCTCCTCCATGTAAGGCAGCAGGTAGGCGACCGCTTTCTTCATCACCCGCGCGCTCTTGACGACCTGGGGCAGGAACATTTTGCCGGCGCCGAACAGGTCACCGACCACGTTCATCCCGTCCATTAACGGCCCTTCAATGACGCTGAGCGGGCGGCCCAGCTTCAGACGGGCCTCTTCGACATCCGGTTCGATATGATCCGCATTGCCTTTGACCAACGCATGTTTCAGGCGTTCCTCCACGGTCCCTCTGCGCCAGGCCTGCTCCTCCTCTGGAACCTCGCCTTTTTGCTTGATGGTATCCGCGAAGCGCACGAGGCGTTCGGTTGCATCAGGACGCCGGTTGAGGATCACGTCTTCAACCAATTCGAGGAGGTCTTTGGGAAGCTCCGCATAAACTCCGAGCATCCCGGCGTTAACAATGGCCATATCCAATCCCGCCTGGATCGCATGAAACAGAAACGCGGAGTGCATCGCCTCGCGCACGGCGTTGTTGCCGCGGAAGGAAAAGGAAACATTGCTGAGACCACCGCTCACCCGCGAGCCCGGCAGGTTCTTTTTGATCCAGTGCGTGGCGCGGATGAAATCGACCGCATAATTGTTGTGCTCCTCCATGCCGGTGGCAACGGTGAGAACATTCGGATCGAAGATGATGTCCGTCGGCGGAAACCCGGCTTGCTGGGTGAGCAACCGGTAGGACCGCTCGCAGACCTCAATCTTACGCTCAAACGTGTCGGCCTGCCCCCGTTCGTCAAATGCCATGACCACCACCGCAGCCCCATAACGGCGAATGCGGCGCGCCTGCCAAAGAAAATTCTCCTCCCCTTCCTTGAGGCTGATTGAATTCACCACCCCCTTGCCCTGAAGGCACTTCAACCCGACCTCCAGCACCGACCATCGGGAGCTGTCTATCATGACCGGCACCCGGGCAATATCCGGCTCGGCGGCCACCAGGTTCAGAAACGTGGTCATCGCCTTCTCGGAGTCCAGCATGCCCTCATCCATGTTGATGTCGATGATTTGGGCTCCGCTTTCCACCTGCTGTTTGGCGACCTTCAGCGCTCCCTCGAAATCGCCCGCCAGGATCAGCTTGGAGAACTTGGGTGAGCCGGTCACGTTGGTTCGCTCGCCAATGTTCACGAAATTCGTCTCGGGACGGATGTTGAGCGGCTCCAAGCCGCTCAGGCGCGTCCACGGTTCCAGCTTGGGCAGTTGGCGGGGCGGCAGATCGCGGACTGACTCGGCAAGCAACCGGATGTGCTCAGGCGTGGTGCCGCAACATCCGCCCACAATGTTCAGCCAGCCGTTTGCGGCCCAATCCCGCAACTGCGGCGCAAGCGTCTCGGGCGTCTCAGGGAACCCGGTTGGCAGCATGGGGTTAGGCAGACCCGCATTGGGGTAGGCGCTCACATAAACATCGGCCAGGCCGGAAAGCTCCTCAATAAACGGGCGCATCTCCTTGGGCCCCAGGGCGCAATTGATCCCAATGCTGAGCAACTCACAATGGGATATGGAATTCCAGTAGGCCTCCACGGTTTGCCCGGAAAGGGTCCGCCCGCTGAGGTCGGTGATGGTGAACGACAGCATCACTGGAACCCGTTTGCCAGCGTCCTGAAAGAACTGCTCGATGGCGAAGAGGGCGGCTTTGGAATTCAGTGAATCAAAAACTGTCTCCACCAGCAGCAAGTCCACGCCACCTTCCATCAAGGCTCTCGTCTGGTCGTAGTAACACTCCGCCAATTGATCAAACGTGATCGCGCGGTAGGCGGGATTCTGAACGTCTGGCGAGAGGGAAGCTGTTTTGCTGGTCGGTCCGAGTGCGCCGGCGACGAAACACGCCCGCCCCGGGCTTTTCGCCATGACCTCATCGGCCGCCGCGCGAGCGTGCCGAGCGCCAGCCAAATTGATTTCATGCACGAACTTTTGAAGCTGATAATCAGCCAGCGAAACAGCGGTGGAATTAAAGGTGTTCGTCTCGATGATGTCCGCGCCCGCTTCGAGGTATTGGCGGTGGATTTTCTGGATGAGATCCGGCCGGGTGAGGTTCAGCAAATCGTTGTTGCCTTTGAGATCGAGAGCCCAGTCCTTGAATTGCTGCCCGCGGAAGGCCGACTCGTCCAAGTGCTCAGCCTGGATCATGGTGCCCATGGCTCCGTCCAGGATCAGGATTCTCCGGCGGAGGAGTTCACGAATCTGTTTAGCGCGTTCTGATGACGTTACTTGCATACAGCGGTGCCGGGTGGAAACAGGGTGCTCCCCGCCGGACATAGCAGAACGTAAGGTGAGAAGCTCGAATGATCAAGCTTAAAATCAATATATCTTGATGCGTAGATATGTTACCTTTATATTGGCCTTGCCATCACCACTTGGGGTCGTGACCCTATTGCTCTTTCACGCCCCCCGGAATAGGTTTAATCTCATGCAACGCACGGCAAATCCACCCATGAGTTTTAGCCCCGGAGCAGAGGGTTCTGGCTGCTTCAACGTCGTGATTGTTTATGAGGATTTTCAGAGCGGCACGCACGGTTTGAAAACCTACAACTACCTGGCGAGGAATCTGGGCAAGCAATGCGAGGTCGCCAACCAGATGTGGAAGTTCGACATCCTGGTCATACCCAGCCTGCGCGACTTGGCTCGCAGGGACGCCGCGAGAGCAGACATCATCGTGGTTGCCTGTCGCGGAAACGACCTTCTGCCCGAGGCCGTGACTACGTGGCTGGAGGGTTGGAGCCGCCAACCAGGACACGCCCTGGCGCTGGTGGCGTTGTTCGAGGAACCACATACGGAGCAAGCTGGCGCGGTGCGCGGGTATCTTACCCGCGTGGCCAGGCGCGCCGGCGTGGAGTTCTTCGCGCAACCGGACGATTGGCCCGGAAACCGGGACACCGACCCGATGGTCCGGGAATTGGCGTCCGGAAAGGTGCTCCCCATTCCGCCCCAAACCAACTTGACGGATCATCAACCTTCCCGGTGGGGCATTAACGAATAGTCACCCCCGGCCAAGGAATTGACGGCGCTGGAGGCCGGTTGTTTCCACGCCTCACTCGCCGATGCAGTATAAGTGCTGACGGCCTCGCAGGAAAATCTCGTTCCCAACCATGGCTGGCGAAGCATCGGTTTTGTCGTCCAAACGATTCGTGGCGAGGATCTCCACGGTTTTGCCCAGCTTCAGCACGACGCACACACCATTTCTGCCCACCACGTACACTTTGCCCGCCGCGGCGGTCGGCGAAGCATAAATGCCGCTGAGGCCTTCCAGGCGGACGCCATCGAAGCCGGGTTCGCCGGTTTTCGCATCCAGGCAGGTCAGCACGGGATTGTTGCCGGTGACGAGGTAGAGCAGTCCACCCGCGAGGAGAGGCGACGGCACATAGGGTGTGTTCTTTGCGCGGCTCCAGCGTATGGCGTCGCTGCCCGTCAGGTCCCCCTCCCTGCCCAGCGCGATGGCCAGAACCGCACTGCCCCGGAAACCGCTGGTCAAGAAGGCTGTATCTGACGAGGCGACAGGCGTGGGTATGGCATTGGCGGTCTGGCCGGCGCATTCCCAGATTTGTTTGCCCGTCTTAAGATCGTAACTTCGCATCCGGTTGGAGGCATTGACTATCACCTGCTGCCGGCCGGCGTAAGTCACAATCAACGGCGTTGCCCACCCGGTATTCTCGTCGCGCGGAGTGCGCCATAATTCCTTGCCGGTTTTGCGATCGAGCGCCACGATGAAATCGTTCGCGGTCTCATCGTCCCAGTTCACCACTACCGTGTCGCCAAACAAAGCCGGCGACGCACCTTCACCAAAGCCATTGCGCGTCTGCATCCGGCCAAAGTCGCGCGACCATTTCGCATTACCTTCCAGGTCCAGACAGTGCAACCCGCGTGATCCGAAGTATGCCAGCACGCATTCGCCGTCGGTGATCGGAGAACCAGATGCGTAACCATGGTCCTGATGATGCTTCTCGTGCGGGACCTCTTGCCGGACCGTCTTGCTCCAGGCCACCTTGCCGTCGCGGCGGTTGTAGCAAAGCACCTGGAATTGGTAGGCCTGGCCGGGCTCATTGCTGGATCCGGTCGGCGCGGCTTTCGGGTCGGTGCCGGCATCCAGCGGAACCGCCGTCGTCGCATACATCTGCTGGTCCCAGACGGCGGGGGTTGACGACCCATTCCCGGGAATCTTCACCTTCCAACGGATGTGGTTGGTTTCGCTCCACGTGACCGGGGGGTTGGCCAGGGGAGCCTCACCCGTCAGGAGGGGTCCCCGCCACTGCGGCCAATTGGCCTTGGGGTCCCCGGCACTCGCCTGGGAAGCCACAGCGAGCACCCAAACCAGCAGGAGGCACCCCAACAGACAGCGTGGAGCAACAAGATTCTCGGTTTTCACGCGCTGTGTATGCCCGAAGTCAGCCCGGTTGCCAAGGTGGAATTGGTATTTTTTTCTAACTCGTGCCCTGCCTTGGCTCCAGCGCGAATCAGGGCTCCAAATAGCCGGTTGAAGTTGTGTTCAATGGTGGCCGCCAGATCGAGCAACGGTTTATCCAGCAACTCGGCGGCAAAGTCATACACTGCCGGCAGGTTTGCCGGGTGATTCACCGGTCTGCCTTCCTCGTCCGGCAGCGGGAAACGCACTCGCTCCGGTGGGATGGGTTGGTCCGGCGCGTCGGTTTCGATCAACAACCGTTCGAGTGGAACTTGAAGAAAGGTGTCACGCTGCCGCTTCTTTCGTTCATGGGCATAGTAGCCGGGCAGTGAGAAATAAGCGCCCAGGCTGGCCAGGGAGTGGATCATACCGGGTGGACCACCAAACGAGTGGAGCACAAACCCACAGGCAGGGCATGGCCCGGCGCTCAGGATTTCGTGAAGCCTGCCCCAGGTCTTTAGGCAATGGATCGTGACCGGCAGGTTGCGTTCGGCTGCCAACCGAAGCTGCTCCACGAACACCTGCTCCTGATCCATCAGGTCATGATCCTTGATCCAGCGGTCCAGCCCGATTTCACCCACCGCAGAGGGCATCTCATCAAGAAACTTCACCAGGGTTCCTTTCCAGCCAGGGGTTCGCTGCCTGATAAACCAAGGATGATAACCGAAGGAAGGCAGCACTTCGGGGTGCGCGCGCGCGAGGGCGAGGACCGACGGCCAATCCGCCTCACTGGAACCATTCACCACCATGCGCCGGATGTTGACGGACCGGATATCCCGCCAGAGGGAATCCCCGGCCGGTTTGAGCCGGTCATCCTGCGCATGGTTGTGCGCGTCATAGAGCGCTGGTTGCATCCCAGCCCCACAGTAACACAATCCCTGGTCTGCATTCAAACCGTCTCCAGCCTTGCTTCAGGTTACCCCATTTCGGCATAATTCACCCAGCACTGACGGGGTCGTGCCCGCTTTTTACCTCATGACATCATCCACCATGCCAGCCGAGAGAGCGGAGCGAATGCCGGAGTTAGACGGCTTGCGAGCCCTGGCCATTATTGGCGTGCTGCTCTACCATGCGTTCGCGTCGGCGCCCTTGGAATTCCTACGGCGAGCCACCGGGCTTGGATGGGCGGGTGTGGACCTGTTTTTTGTAATCTCCGGGTTCCTGATCGGCGGCATCCTGATGGATCGCAAAAGTGCGGTAAACTATTACCAGGTCTTTTACCTGCGCCGCTTCTTCCGAATTGTCCCGCTTTACGCGATCGTGATTGCCCCGGCTATCCTGGTCATTGGGCTCGGCCTGCAAACCCTTTTCAAAGGTCACTCCATCGCCGGCAGTGGTTGGGCTGTGTGGCTTTACCCCTTCTTTCTGCAGAATATCGGTTACGCGCTGCTGCTGAATCTGCCCCATCACCTCGGACCTGCGTGGTCGCTGGCGGTGGAGGAGCAATTCTACCTGGTTTTGCCGCCGTTGGTGCGCAAGCTCCAGCCCCGAACCTTGATCCGGGTGGTCGTGGTGGCGATCGTAAGCGCACCACTCCTGCGCGGGCTGCTGGTCTGGCTCTTTGCGGAGAGGTCAAACGCCGCTTGCTATGCACTGCTCCCCTGCCGGTGGGACGCGCTGCTGCTGGGGGTGCTTTGCGCATACTCCATCCGCGATCGAGGCTGGCGGGAGCGCCTGTTGGCGCGATTGGCCGGATTACGTTGGGCATGGGCGATGTTGGCAGCGGGCATGATTGGCATAACCGCAATGGGTTGGAGCCAATGGGACCCTCCGGTTGCAATTCCGGGCTATACTTGGATCGCCTTATTCTTCAGCGCCACCCTGCTCCTGGCGCATTTGAATCCCTCCGGCCTATTCAACCGATTTCTCCGCGCCCGGCTGCTGAAGCCGGTGGCAACCGTTTCCTACGCGCTTTACCTCCTGCAAGCACCCGTCGCCGCAGTGGTTGAAGCGCCTTTTCGCCATGGCGGCCCCCCGCCCACTGGCTGGACCTCGGTGGGAGTCAATTTCCTGGCGCTGGCTGTGACAGGTTTGGCTGCGGCTCTTTCGTGGAGATTCTACGAAAGCCGCATGCTCAGAATAGGACATCAGTTCCGTTTTCGTGAAGCTGGCGAACTGCCAGGAGATACCGCCGCGAACCAGGCACGGGAGCCCGGCATCGTGTCAACGCAGCGGCTTTAATTTAGGTTGTTTATTAATCGACATTCCGCCTTTGGGGCTTCATTCTTCCGACTGGAATATCCCCGAAGCCTCGCGCATCTCGGAGCGCTGAGCGGCTTCGGGCAAAATCAGATCGTAACCTATGAAGACGTGTGTGCTGCTCATTTGCCTTTTAGCTTGCTTGGTTTCGCCGGGCGTGAAAGCCCAGGGCCCAGCCGGGCCGCCGAATATCGTGGCCGATGCGGCCAAACTGCGCGAACCGGTCTCTCCGCACATCTACAGTCAGTTCATTGAACACCTTGGCCGTTGTGTTTATGGCGGCATCTGGGCGGAGATGCTGGAGGATAGGAAGTTTTATCATCCGATT
>JBBQYD010000201.1:0-8914 GCA_038209025.1 Verrucomicrobiota bacterium
GGTTGCTGCGCCTCCTCCCTGACTCGCAACCAGGTCACCGCCGCCATGCTGAGTCTGGGCTTCGGGGCCGCGCTGTTCATGCTGGGGTATTTGGCGGACCAGGCGCAAACGGGCCAGACCTGGCAGGAGCAGATCGTGGCCGCGTTTAGTTTCTTCACGTACATGCATGATTTCGCGCGTGGCGTGGCCGATACCCGCGCCGTCGTCCTCATGGTCTCCTTAACCCTGTTCTTCCTCTTTCTCACCCTCCGGATCGTGGAAAGCAGGCGCTGGAAATAAATCATGGCCCCCGACCCACAACCCAGCTTCACGCCCGGCCGCCGCTGGAGCATTGGCTTCAACGTCATCGTCGTCATTCTCCTGGTGTTCTCGGTGGTGGTGATGGTGAATTACCTCAGCCGGGAATACTTCCTGCGGTTCCATTTGACCTCGCAAACCCGGAACAGCCTCTCGCCGCGCACGCTCAAGTTCCTCGAGTCGCTCACCAACCAGGTGAAGGTGACCATTTATTACAGCAAGGAAGAACCGCTCTGCACCACCGTCCAGGATCTGCTCGGCGAATACAGCCTGGCGAATTCCCGCATCCGGGTGAGAACCGTGGATTACCTGCGCGATGCCCCCGCCGCCCAAGTAGTGAAAGCCGAATACAAACTGGGCGCGGCGGCGGACAAAAACCTCGTCATCTTCGATGCGGACGGCAAGGTGAAGGTCGTGGATGGCAACCTGCTGGCGCGCTACACGCTGGAACAGGTGCCCAACGAGAAGGAACGCGAGTTTCGCCGCAAACCCACGGAGTTCATGGGCGAAATCTGGTTCACCTCCGCACTGCTGGATGTCACCAGTCCCAAACCGCTCAAGGCCTATTTCCTGACCGGCCACAACGAGCACCGGATCGACAGCGGCGATGAGGGCTCCGGTTATCTGAAGTTTGCCTCCATCCTGCAACAGAACTACATCCAGGTGGATACCCTCTCCCTTCTGGGAACCAATAGCGTGCCCATGGATTGCAATCTGCTGATCATCGCGGGACCGACCGTGCCCCTGCCGGCGCATGAACTGGACAAGATTGAGGAGTATCTCAAGCAGGGCGGCAGATTATTTGTGCTGTTTAACGCCTTCTCGGCGGGGCGGCTGACCGGCCTGGAGAAAATCCTGGCGCGTTGGGGGGTTGAAGTTGGCAATGGGATCATCATCGATCCGGACCACACGATGTCCGGTTCAGAGGTGGTGGTGAGCGCGTTCAGCCGCCACCCGCTGGTCAACCCGCTGCTGGGGACAGGCATCTACCTCGTGCGCCCGCGTCCGGTTTCCCGGTTGGAGACGCCGCGCGCCCAGCCCGCCGATGCTCCACGGGTGGAAGAGATCGCGGGCACCGGGCCCCGGGCTTTTCTGACCGATGATCCGGCGCGGAGCCCGCGGGAGTTCCGCGTCATGGTGGTGGTGGAAAAAGGGGCGGTTAAAGGAATTGTGACTGAGCGCGGCACGACCAGGATGGTGGTGTTGGGCGATTCGTTTTGCCTGGCCAACAACCAGATTGAGTTTCTGGCCAATCGTGACTTCGCCGGCTATGCGGCGAATTGGCTGCTGGACCGGACCCAGTTGCTGGAAGGACTCGGCCCCCGGCCGATCTCCGAGTATCGCCTCGTAATCACGAATCAACAGATGCGCGTGATTCGCTGGTTGCTGCTCGCCGGGCTGCCGGCGATCGCGCTGGTCGTGGGAACGCTGGTATGGGCGCGCCGCAGGTATTAAAGGCATGAATCCGCGCAGCACCTGGTTCTGGATACTGACAGCCGCCACGCTGCTCGGCGTTATCTTGGTGGCGCGCAGGTTCTCCCAACCCGCGCCGACCGGGCCGCAAAGAATCTTTACGCGGTTGCAGCCCTCAGCCGTTGGCAGCATTTCAGTGAGGCCCGCCGGCGAGCTGGAAATCCGGGCAGACCGCACCAACGGGACCTGGCGGCTGATCACGCCGCTGGCCTATCCGGCTCAAGAACTGAAGATTGGCAAGCTGCTGCAGTCCCTGGCCAGCCTGAGGCCGGCCACCCAGATTTCGGTTGATGAATTGCGGACCCGGCCCCGGGCCAAGGAGGATTATGGGTTCGATCCGCCCCAGGCCTCCATCGTGATTCGCGAGGGCGACCTGCGCACGGACATCCTGGTGGGGGCGCTCACCGCGCCCGGCGATCAACTTTTTGTTCAGAGGGTCGGCGACGAAACCCTCTACGTGGTGGATGCAGAATTGTTGCACCACATTCCACGTTCGGCAAACGATTGGCGCGATACCGGTTTCGTCCAGGTTGATATCCAGACGGTGAACCGTCTGACCGTCACCAATCAGGGCAAGGTGTTCGCCCTCCAGCGCGCGTCGAATGGCGCTCCCTGGCGGCTGACGGTTCCCATGCCCGCCCGCGCGAACGATCAGAAGATACAGCAGGCGCTGCAAAGCCTGCTGGGCCTGAGTGTCCAGGAGTTCGTATCGGACAATCCGGGGGATGAGTTGGAAAGTTTTGGGCTGCAACCAGCCAGGCTGGAAATCGGGCTATGGAACGGAACCAACCGCCTGGCGCGCCTTCAATTTGGCAGCAGTCCCACGAATCACACTGACCGCGTGTTTGCACGCAACCTCAGCCAGGGATCCGTGGTTTCCGTTCCCCTAGACCCGCTGAGCGCCTGGAGTGATACCGTCAACGAATACCGGGACCCGTTTTTGGTGGGGGCAACACCAGAGCCGCAACTGGTGGAGGTGCGCGCCGATGAAACGTTCACGCTCGAACGCCGTGGTGAACAAAAGTGGCAAGTCATGCCGGGCAATTTCCCCGCCGACGCGGTCCTCGTGAAGCAGTGTTTGTCAGGGTTGGCCGGCATGCGTATCGTGAGCTACGTGAAGGATGTGGTCACCCCGCCGGATCTGCCGGCTTTTGGGCTGGCCGCCCCGCGCCGCGAATACGCGCTGAAGTCCGGCCCCGGAACGAACACCATCCTGGCGCAGGTCAGTTTTGGCACCAACCAGGAGGACCGCGTGTTTGCCCGGCGCGCGGATGAGAATTCGGTTTATACGGTCAAGCTCGCGGAATTGGCGCGCCTGCCGGCCACCGGGTGGGGGCTGCGCGAACGCAAGCTGTGGGATATCTCCCCTGATCAGGTGACCCGGGTGACCATGCAACAAGGCAACGCCACCCGCCAGATGATCCGCAAAGGGTCCCATGACTGGGCGCTGGCGCCCGGTTCTCAGGGATTCATCAATGAGCTGGCGGTGGAGGAGACGGTGCGTGGGGTATGCCAACTGGCGGTGGCCGCGTGGGCGGGCCGCGGTGAAGAACTGCGCTCCCGGCTGGGGTTCGTCGAAAAACCCCGCAAACTCATCGTAGAGCTCGCTTCCGGCGACCCGCTCATCGTCGAATTCGGAGGTGAGGCTCCCTCGACGTTTCCCTACGCGGGGGTCACGTTCGACCAGCAATTATGGGCGTTTGAATTCCCCTGGCCGCTATACCGGGACATCGTAACCTACTTGGGCTTCCCCGTGGAGAAACCGTGATATGCGGGCGCATCGTTTCAGGAAATTCTGGCGGGTTTTCCGCATCTATTTCCGCCGGTTCCGCATCAGCGTTCTGCTGGTGATCCTGGGCCTGGTGATCACGCTGTTTTACCTGAACCAGATCGGGTTGCCCGGCTTTTTGAAAGCTCCGCTGCTTGAACAATTGCGGGCGCGGGGAATAGATTTCCAATACACGCGGCTCAGACTCCGGCTGTTCCATGGCATCGTGGCTGAAGGAGTCCGCTTTGGCCAGCGGCGCGAGCCCGGGGCGCCGGAGCTAACCGCCCGGCGGGTGGAACTGCCGCTGAATCAAAGGGCGCTCGCCCGGCTGGAGGTGGTTCCCGAGGGCTTGCTGATTCAGGACGGCCGGCTCGCGTGGGAGGTCCCGGAACTCGAAACGAACCAACCGCCCCGGAAAATCGTCGTTGAGAATATTTGGACCACGCTGGACCTGCTCACGAACCACCATTGGGAACTGAACAATTTTAGCGCGAATTTCCTGGGTGGCAAAATCGTGGTGTCGGGCACCGTCACCAACGGCGCCGCGCTGCGCAAATGGCTCACCGCCAAGCCCCGGGGAGCCGCGCCCAAGGCCGGCTCGGCGGCGGCGCGCTTGCGTTTCTGGGCGGACTTGCTTGAACGAATCGAGTTTTCGGAGCCTCCGAACCTGGAGTTGCGGCTCCGGGGTGACATGCTTGACCCAAAAAGTTTCTCGGTGGAGCTCCGGGCCAATGCCCCCGGAGCCAAGACCCCGTGGGCGGACGTTACCGGAGGCTTTTTGACAGCTCGGATGCTGCCGGAAGAAACCAATGGTGTGGCCCTGGCACGGGTGCGTTTGAAGGCCGCCACGGCCACGACCCGTTGGGCGAGTGCCACCAACCTCGTGCTCAATGTCGATCTGGTATCCCGCCAGTCTGAGACCAACATCGTCACCGGCACGCTGGCCTTCCAGGCGGTGTCAGGCCAGAGCCGCTGGGCTTCGGGCAGCGACCTTAAGGTTGGCGCCCAGTGGACCCACTCCCTCACCAACCCGATCCCTCTCAATGGTCGTGCGGACGTTCAATGCGCGTTCCTCAAAACTCCCTGGGGGAGCGCCCGTGCGGCAAGCGTTGAAGGCAACTTCAGGCGCCTCGAACACCCCGCCGCCCCGGATGCATCTCTGGGATTTTGGCGGCATTTTCAGCCGTATGAGCTGGATTGGTCCGTGGCCGCTTCGCAATTGGTCTCCACCACCAACCGGGCTGGGGAACTGGCTTGTTCGGGGAGTTGGCGCACCCCGGTACTCAAGCTCAGCGAAGTCGAGGGCCGTTTTGACGGGCGCACCCTGGCGGTGACCGGCGGCTTGAACGTGGCCACCCGCGAGTTGAGCGCCCGGGTCGATTCCCAAGCGGACCCGCAGCGGGTTCCCATGCTGCCCCCCGCGGCCCTGCGCTGGCTTTCCCAGTTTACCTGGACCAACCCGCCCGTGCTCCACGCTGACGCCCGCCTCGTGCTGCCGTCCTGGACCAATCGGCAACCGGACTGGCAGTCGGTGGTTCCCACCATTCAATTGTCGGGCAACTTCGAGGTGGATGAAGGCGGGACTTATCGCGGCTTGGAAGTGGCCGCCGCCCGCGGACGGTTCACCTACACAAACCAAGTCTGGCACCTGCCCTTGTTATCGGCCCGGCGTCCGGAAGGCCTTCTCGAAGCCGAGCATCGGGCCAACGAAGTGACTCACGACTTTTACTGGAAGTTTCTGAGCACCGCCGACCCCCGCATCATCGAGCCCTGGCTGAGTGAAGCGGAGCGCGAGACGTTCAGACTCATCAGCCTGGGCCCGCCGCCGCGCCTCACCGGCGAGGTGTGGGGGCGATCCCGCCACCCAGAACTGGCTGGCTTCCGCGGCTCGGTCGATGCCACTAATTGTGGCTTCCGCGGCGAGACCGCCGCGGTGTTGCATGCCAGCCTGCAATTCACAAATGGTCAGCTTGGGGTTTATGAACCGCGGATTGAACGCGGCACGCAGCACCTGAGCGCGAGCGGCGTGCTGGTCGATTTCAACGAGGGATTGGTGCATATCACCAATGGTTTCAGCACTGCGGAGCCGCAGTTTGTTGGGCGCGTCATTGGGGCGCATATCGCCAGAATCCTGCGCCCCTACAGCTTTGCCGAACCGCCAACGGTGCGGGTCCATGGTACTGTGCCCATGCATGGCGAGGCCGGCGCAGACCTCTATTTTGAGGTTGAGGGCGGGCGTTTTTCCTGGTGGAAGTTCAACCTGCCGGCCATTCAAGCGATGGTGCATTGGGCCGGCACCAACCTGGCGCTCAGCAACATGCGATCGCAGTTCTACGGCGGCGAAGCGGAAGGAGCCGCCCATTTCCAGTTCCGGCCCGGCGGCGAAGCGGACTTTGATTTTGATGTCACCGTGACGAACGCAATGCTGCAGTTGCTCATGGCAGATTTGACCACGAAAACCAACCAGCTTGAGGGCTCGCTGAGCGGGCGTGTCAGTGTTACCCATGCCAACACCTCCGACCCCCAATCGGCTGACGGTCACGGCAGCTTGCGGTTGCGGGACGGCTTGATCTGGGAGATACCCATCTTCGGCGTTTTTTCGCCTGCGCTGAACAACCTGTCACCGGGCTTGGGAAGCAGTCGGATGGGTTCGGCCACCTGCACCTTCCAGATGACCAATAGTGTTCTCTGGTCGGAGGACTTCGAGATGCGCGCCCCGGCGATGCGCCTGGCCTACCGGGGAGCCATTGACCTGGACGGTAATCTCGACGCGCGAGTGGAAGCCTCCCCGCTGCGAGACATGTGGCTGGTGGGGCCGGTCGTCAGCACCGTCTTGTGGCCCGTTTCGAAGTTGTTTGAATATAAACTGACCGGCAATCTGGACCAGCCCAAGACACAGCCGGTCTATATCATTCCAAAAATCATACAGATGCCGTTTCACCCGTTCCGAGCGTTGCGAGGGATTTTTCAGGATAAATCCACTTCTGGCGCAACTGGAAGCTCGCTTGGTGCAGGTCAGGAACCGCTGCCGCGTTCGCAGGATTAAGAACGGCAACGAACTTGCTTTACCAGAGACGGATTCGTGTGTTTAATCGGATCATGAATAGGGCTTCTTGAGCCTGAGTTTGTCTCAAGGTTTGGGAATGAAATTTGAAGTGAGCGCTGTTAAATCGAAAATCAGGGTGCTGGTGGCGGATGACCACCCGGTAGTTCGCAAGGGCCTGCAGATGTGCCTGGCCCGCCAACCGCGTCTAGTCATCGTTGGCGAGGCTGCCGATGGCAACGAAGCCTACAGCAAAGCACGTGAGTTGGACCCGGATATCGTCTTGATGGACATCAACATGCCAGGCATGACGGGTTTGATGGTAACCGAGATGCTGCGCAAGGAAGCGCCTCAAGTTAAAGTACTTATCTTGTCCGTCCACAGTAATAAAGAATACATCTTCCGGATCATCCAGGCGGGTGCTCACGGCTATGTCTCCAAGGAAGCGCCGCCCGAGGAACTCCTGCGCGCCATCGAATTGGTTTTTGAAGGCGAACCATTTTTCAGTCCGGAGATCGCCCGTGCGGCGCTGACTCAACTCGTCCAAAACGGCGGCAGAGCCGAGCCGTTTTCTCAACTCACCTCCCGCGAAAGGGAAGTTCTGGTGCTCATTGCCGAAGGCCAGAGCAACAAAGAAATCGCCAGCAGCCTGGGCATAGGCGTTCGCACCATTGAGACCCACCGCGAACGAATCATGCGTCGGTTGAACATTCGCTCCGTAGCTGGCCTTACCAAGTTTGCGATCGCTAACGGTCTGGTAACGCTCGAAGGCGGAAACCCCGCCTAGCCAGGCGCAGCCTGGTCCCGTCCGGTCCGCTCTTGGGATCGCGGTGGCAGGCGACAAGGCGACACCGCTTTGCCGGACTGTCGTTCGATGTGGGTTTACCGTGGTTTGAGAGGGCATACCCCCAAAAGACGCCGTCGCCACCTCCTTCTGCCGGCACGCACCGCCGGATCGACCGCCTTCGTCCATTCTGGGTTAAACCTTCCCCCGCCGTAGTTTAACATTGCGCTTTGGGGAAAAACCACGCACAAACTGGGCGGCATCCAAGCTTATGAATGATTCAGCGATCAACGGGACTGGCCCCGCACAAGCGTCCGCCAAGAAAAGTCTCTTCGTGCTGGAAGACGGCCGGAACGTGGTGGTTACATTTCTCCTGGTGAGTTCCCTGTTCCTGCTGTGGGGTTTCTGCAATGGCATGATCGATGTCATGGATAAACACTTCCAGAAGGAGCTGCATCTGACCCTGGCCCAATCGGCCTGGGTGCAGTTCGCGCATTATCTGGGTTATTTCCTCATGGCCCTCCCGGCGGGTTGGCTGGCGACCAAACTCGGCTACAAAGGCGGCATCATTGCGGGGTTGCTCATGGTGGCGGTGGGCGGATTCTGGTTCATTCCAGCTTCCAAAATCGCGGCTTTTTGGGCCTTCCTGCTGGGGGTGTGCCTCATCGCTTCCGGGCTGACTTTCCTGGAAACGATTGCCAATCCTTACACCACCGTGCTCGGACCGACGCAATACGCCGCCACGCGCATCAACCTGGCCCAATCCTGCAACGGCATCGGCTGGATCTTTGGTCCCATCGCCGGCGGCATGTTCTTCTATTCAAAAGACGCCGCGGGCAAAAGCACCGGCAGCGAGACCCTTTGGATTCCGTACGCTGCCGTAGGCGTGGTGGTGATCGTCCTGGCGGTGGTTTTCTGCTTCGCCAATGTGCCGGACATCAAAACGCCGGATGACTATCACCTGGACGACACCAACTCCGAGGCTCCGCATTCGATCTGGGCGCACCCGCATTTCTACATGGCCGTGGTGGCCCAGTTTTTCTACGTGGCCGCACAGGCCGGGATTTTCAGCTTCTTCATCAATTATATGACCTCGCAGGTCCCGCCAATACCAGAAGCATGGAACACCGGGATGTTCAGGAACTGGTTTGAAACGCGGGATGGCCTGCTGCAAATCAGCGACCAGGGAGCGGCCAACCTGGCTTCACTGGGCTTCGTCTGCTTCCTCGCCGGGCGTTTCACGGGGGCCGGGCTGGTCAAAAAGTTTTCCGCCCATAAAGTGCTGGGCCTCTACGGGGCGTTGAACGTGGTCATTTGCGGCCTGGTTGTCCTGAAGCTGGGCTGGTTCTCCGTGGCTTGCGTGTTCCTGAGTTATTTCTTCATGTCCATCATGTTTCCGACCATTTTCGCCCTCGGCATCTTTGGTCTCGGCGCGCGGGCCAAGCGAGCCTCCTCGTACATTGTCATGGCCATCATGGGCGGAGCCATCCTGCCCAAGCTGATGGGCTGGGTGGCGGACAGAACGGATATGTCACGCGGGTTTATCGTG
>JBBQYD010000202.1:0-8837 GCA_038209025.1 Verrucomicrobiota bacterium
GGGCAGCGTGATGATGCTGAGCGTGCCGTGGAACAGGCCGCCGATGTATTCAACGGTGGTCATTCGCCGATTGCGCTCACCGGGTTGAGGGCCGAGAGGATTGGCGCGCGAACTGACGCCTTTGCCGTTGGCAATGAGCAGGTGCTTGCCATCCGGCGTCACCCGCACAGACGTGGGATACCATCCGGAGGGGATGAAACCGAGGGAGCGGCTGCGGCCTGGGCGGCTGACATCGAGGACCGCGATGACGTTGTTGCAGGCGTTGGCGACGAAGAGCGTTTTTTCATCAGGAGACAAAGCGAGGCTGTTGGGCGTGGAGCCGAGCGGGGATTCCGGGTAGAGGGCGGCCCAGATGGTCTCGATATTCCGGCCGGCTTCCGTATCAAAGACCGAGACGGTATTACGGTTGGCGTTGGCGACGAAGAGGTATTTGCCCGAGCGGCTGAGGACCATTTCGCACGGATGTTCCTGGGTGGGCCAAAAGGCCTGAATCCGGGACTTTTTGAGGTCCACAACCGCGACCGCAGATCTTGCCCACAGGCTCACGTACAGGCGGTTTCGCTTTTCATCCACGCGGCAGGCATAAGGGTGAGGGGTGGCAGGGGGGGCTTCCGGCTGAGCAGCCTCCGCGCGTTTAAGTGCGGCTGCTTCGTCGAAATCGCGTTCCCCTTGTTCAGGAAACAGGTGGTTATCCGCGGGGTCGGAGGCCAATCGAATGTCCCTGGGTTCGGCCGATCCGGCAGTGTTGACGATGCTGATGGTGTGGCCGGAGACGTTTGCCGCGAACAAGCGCTTGCCGGAGGTATCCAGAGCCAGGCCGGCGGGAATGCCTCTTTCCAGGGCGTTGCGCAAACGAATCTGCCGCCGATTCTCCAGCGCGCCGTCGCGAAACTCGAAGGCATGCACCACCTCGTCACCTGCGCCGCTGCAATAGAGGTTTTTTCCCGACGCATCAAATTCGAGCCCGTAAAAAGATTGGCGGACGTGCGTCTTGCTTACTACCTGGCGTGACGGCAAATCAATTATCCAGATTTCGTGCGCGCTGAAACCGCTGTGCAGCACGGCCGCGTAACGGTTGCCTGGATGCAAAGCGATATTCACCGGGAAATCGGCCAGCGGAATCTGCTCTCCGGCAGGGCGCAGAGACCACTGGTTGGGCAGCAGCACCGAGCCATCAGGCTGGCGACCGGGCCACAGTTTCCCGTCGCGCGCCTCTGTGCTTGCCGAGTTTGCCCCTTCCCGGGCATCAAACTGAGCACAGCCGCCCAGGAAGATTGTTCCGGCGACTGCGACGAGAAACAGCTTTTGCATAAGCTTCTACTTTATGCCAGTCCGCGCGTCGGGGGTAAAGCGTGAAATCCCGAAGTTGCGTATTCTCCGTTTCTTCTGTATTCATAAGTGCGGGCTGTGGCGGAAAACCAGCCCGGAACAACCAAAAACCGCATGGGATTTGCCAAATCATTTCGGCCATTTGTCGCGCGCCTGCGCGATTTTATGAGGCTTTCTACCGGGGGCACGCCCGCGTTGGCTGGCGACGGGCTTTTTAATGAACTGGCGCTCGAGCTTTTTCACCTACAATACGAGCGTAATGCCGTGCTTCGACGCTGGGCTCGGGCTCACGGGGTTGGGCCCGCCTCCATCAGGCATTGGACGCAAATCACAGCCATCCCAACCGCCGCATTCAAGGAAACGGATATGACCGTGCTGCCGGACAGCGAGCGCAGCACCGTTTTTTTATCGAGCGGCACCACCCTGCGAAATTCCAGCCGGCATTATCACAATGCGGATTCGCTGGCGGTTTATGAGGCGTCCCTCTGGCCCTGGTTTTCGACGCACCTGCTGCCTGCCTCCGCACCGGCCTTGGATTTGCTCGTGCTCACGCCGAGCGCCAATGAAGCCCCGCACTCCTCACTCGTTCACATGTTTGAGACGATTGGCAGGAAGCATCGGCCACTCCGATCACTCTTCGCCGCGCGGGCTGGCCAAACGGGAGTGTGGCACCTTGACCTGGGATTGGCGCTGCGATTCCTTGAGGAGTCGGTTGGCATGGGGCGGCCTTTGCTGGTGCTTGGCACCGCTTTCATGTTCGTTCATTTGGTGGATGGCCTGGCGGAACGCAAGATTCAGATTGCGCTGCCTGATGGGACAAGGGTGCTGGAAACCGGTGGGTACAAAGGCCGTTCCCGCACGCTGGAAAAGGCCGAATTGCACCGCCTGATTTCTGATTACCTGGGAGTTCCCTCGTCGCATATCGTATGCGAGTATGGCATGGCGGAGCTGAGTTCTCAGGGCTACGATCGGGTTGTCGGCAGCCCAACGCGCGGCTTTCGTTTCCCCCCATGGGCGCGAATGCAGGTGGTTTCACCTGAGACGGGCCTCGAAGTGGAGCCCGGTGAACCCGGGTTGATTCGCGTTTTCGATCTTGCGAACATCTATTCGAGTCTGGCGGTGCAGACGGAGGACCTGGCCATCCGGTCCGCGGAAGGCTGCGAACTGATCGGCAGAGCCCCCGAGACTGAGGCCCGGGGATGTTCGCTGCTGGCCGTTTGACCCGCCCCATCAACCCCTATGAACCTGCCCAACTATTTTATCGCCGACCTGCCCCCGGAAGCCGAGTTGTCGCCAACCATGGTCACCGAGGCCTGCCAGGCGTTGAAGCGCAATCGGGAAAAATTCCTGGCCCATCGTTCCACGGCTCACCTGGTCGCCGTTTTGGTGCGTGTCGGGAGTGAATGGCTGGAACCCGGCAGCCCGTTCCGGAAGCTCGCGCTGGAGTACGGCCCGGTCGCTCTGGGGTTCTCACGCGAAACCCTGGCGCGGGGATTGGACGCTCTGTTTAGAGAGTTTACGCCGGCTAATTTCGAGTGTTTGCTTGAGCAGGACCTGGGGCACCTCGGGCGCCTGGACACCCTGGTTGCCGCACCTGAGGAACAAAGGCAGAGCCGTGCCGTGCTGGCCCGGGGACCAGAATTGCTGGCGCACATCACGGCCGGCAATCTGCCCAACCCCGCCATCATGAGCATCACGCTTGGGCTGCTGGCGCGCTCGGCGCAGTTCGTGAAGTGTGCCACGGCCAGATCGTGGCTGCCCCGGTTGTTCGCCCATTCCATTTACCAGGCTGAGCCCAAGCTTGGAGCGTGCCTGGAGGTCGCCGAATGGCGCGGGGGAAACACGGCGCTGGAGTCCGCCATGTTCGAGGAGGCGGATTTCGTGACGGCCACCGGATCAGATGAAACCCTGGCGCAACTGGCGCAACGGCTGCCTGCCGGGAAACGGTTCCTGGGTTACGGCCACAAGGTGAGCTTTGGGTACGTGGCTGCGGGCGTGCTTTCCGGCGGCTTTGCCCGGAGGATCGCTGCCCTGGCAGCCGCGGATGTCACCGCCTGGAACCAGTTGGGCTGCTTGTCTCCGCATCTGCTTTATGTGCAGGATGGGGGCACCTTGCCGCCGGTGGCCTTTGCCGAACTGCTGGCGGAAGAATTGCAGGAACGCGAGTTGATTGAACCGCGAGGGCCGCAGCCGGTCGAGATTGCGGCCGCCATCGCTTCCCGCCGCTCCATTTATCAACTTCGCGCGGCCTCCTCCGACGAGACGCGCCTTTGGGCCAGTCCTGATTCCACGGCCTGGACAGTGGTTTGGGAGGCCGATCCGCGGTTTCAGTTTTCCTGCCTGCACCGGTTCATTTATGTGAAAACTGTCCGCAACCTGGCCGAAGCGCTGCAGCATGCCGAGTTGGTGCGAGACAAGGTGTCCACGGTGGGACTCGCCGCGCCAGCCGAGGATATTCAAGCACATGCGATGGAGCTCGCGCGCTGGGGCGTCGCACGGATTTGTTCCCTCGGCAAAATGCAGTGCCCGCCCCTGAGTTGGCGGCACGATGGCCGGCCCGCGCTGGGGGACCTGCTCTCCTGGACTGACTGGGAAATGTAATCACCTTCGCTTTTACCGACATGGAATTAAGAAAAACCTTTCAATTTGAAGCGGCACATTTGCTGCCTTTGCTTCCAGAAACTCACAAATGCCGCCGATTGCACGGGCACAGCTTCAAGGTGGAAATTGTGGTTGAAGGCGACCTGCACCCCGAGTTGGGCTGGGTCATGGATTATGCCGACATCACGAAGGCCTTCCGTCCTTTATGGGAAAAACTGGACCATTTCTATTTGAACGAGGTGCCCGGGCTGCAGAACCCCACGAGTGAAAACATCGCCGTCTGGATTTGGCGGCAGCTTAGGCCCGCACTGCCATTGCTGACGGAAGTCGTGGTGGCGGAAACCTGCACCGCACAGTGCGTTTACCGTGGGCCGAAAACGGATGCGGGTCAGGCGGGGAAATCCGCCGCTCACCAGTTGCCCCAATAAGCGGTGTAGGAAGAAGCCTGGCGGACCATCATCTGCTTCATGGACCGCCACTGCACCGAACCATCCATGCGCCCGACGTTGCCGCCCGCGCCGCCGAGGTTCTCGGCGGTTTCGTTGCCTGACGTGCGGATGAAGGTGGCGCCGGCCCGGTTGCAGGGTCCGCTCCGCCCGTGTGGCGCCATGACCAGTCCCAATCCCCAGTGGTTGGCGTCCGCGATGATGAAATTCGTGCCTGACTCGCTCAGTTTTTTGGGCGAATACCAGTAATTGGTGGCGGACACGCTCCAGCCAGTTTGATTGGCGTCTCCGAGGTAATTGTACCCGACAAGGTAGCCCCAGCGGCCGTCGTAGCGCGGTTGCGTGCCGAAGGTGAAATTGGGACAGTCCATCACCTTGAAATTGCCAGTGTAAGAAATGAGGTTGGTATAGCTGACGCTCGAAATGCGAAGCGAATGCCAGCCCCCGAGGTCGTCACGTCCGCTGGGGACGCGGTCCTGGGCATCATTGCCATACATGTGAACGGAGAGGATGGCCTGGCGGATATTACTCATGCAGGCGGCGCGCCTGCCTTTCTCCTTGGCTGAGGACAAAACCGGCAGCAACATGGAAGCCAGGATGGCAATGATCGCGATCACGACCAGGAGTTCAATCAGCGTAAACGCCCGGCGGCAAGGCTTCAGATCCCTGCCGTTGAAAGCACTGAGGTCCAGTCTGGTCATTGGCTGAGGTTCCTACATCGGCGAGGCAAATTCAACCGGAGAAAAGTGAAAAACTGGATTGACTCGCTTTGGTTTAGATATATCATCTTATCCTGATACGTCAATATGACCATCTGAACATTATCTATGAGCAAGTCCTACATCTTTTCTTCCGAGTCTGTCGGCGAGGGCCACCCAGACAAAGTCTGCGACACGATTTCCGATTACGTGCTGGATGCATGCATCGAGGCGGATATAACGAGCCGCGTGGCCTGCGAGTGCTACGCGAAGTCGAATGTGGTCATTGTGGGCGGCGAAATTACGATTCCCAAACTCAAATTCAAGAACCCCAGTGAGGCCATTGATTTCATCGGCCTCGCCCGCCGGGCGATCAGGGATATCGGTTACACGAATGATGACGATGTTTTTCACGCTGACAAGGTGTTCGTGAACTGCTTGATCACCGGACAATCTCCGGATATCGCGCAGGGGGTGGACGCCCGGAAGGCGAAAGGCAAGAAGACGGCCAAGCAGGGGGCCGGCGACCAGGGCTTGATGTTCGGCTATGCCTGCAATGAAACCGAGGAATTGATGCCGGCGCCGATTATGTATGCCCACCGCCTGGGCCGGAAGCTGACGGAGATTCGCAGGACCGGAAAGGTCAAATGGCTGCGTCCGGATGCGAAGTCGCAAGTCTCCGTCCGGTATGACGACGGCAAGCCGGTGGCGATTACCAACGTGGTGATTTCCACTCAGCATTCGGCGGACGTTACGCATGCCGAGATCGAGAAGTTTTGCATCGAGAAGGTGGTTAAGGCGGTGCTGCCGAAGGAATTGCTTACGGCTTGCACGGAATATTTGATCAACCCCACCGGGCGATTTGTGGTGGGCGGCCCCCAGGGTGACACGGGCCTGACCGGGCGCAAGATTATCGTGGACAGCTACGGCGGCATGGGCCGGCACGGCGGTGGCGCGTTCTCGGGCAAAGACCCGACGAAAGTGGACCGCAGCGCCGCCTACCTGGGCCGCTGGATCGCCAAGAACGTGGTGGCGGCGGGCTTTGCGGCCAAGTGCGAAGTTCAGTTCGCCTATGCCATCGGCTACCCTGACCCCGTGAGCATCCGTGTGGACACTTTCGGCACCGCGACGATTGACGAGGACCTCATCACCCGCGCGGTCGAGAGCGTGTTCAGCTTTCAACCGGCTGACATCATCGACCAATTAGACTTGCGTCGGCCAATTTACAAGAAAACGACCAATTACGGTCATTTCGGCAAGAACGATCCCGACATTACCTGGGAGAAGACGGACAAAGTGAATGCGCTGAAGAAAGCGGTTGCCAAGGGCGGAGTGCGGGGCAACGGCGGCCGCAGTCGCAGCCGTGCTGGGAAAGGTATCTGAGCCTGGCGAGTGAAATTTGATTTGAACGAAAGAAAACAAAATATGCCCACCTTAGCGAAGACTAACGGTAAAAAGACGATCGTGGCCAAACGCCGTGCGTCTAAAGAATACATTGTCAAAGACATGACCCTGGCTGACTGGGGCCGGAAAGAGATTTCCGTGGCGGAGCAGGAAATGCCCGGGCTGATGTCGGTCCGTCAGAAGTACGGGCTGAAGAGGCCGCTGGAAGGCGTGAGGGTTTCCGGGTCATTGCACATGACCATCGAGACAGCCGTGCTGATTGAGACGCTGGTGGACCTGGGTGCCTCGGTGCGTTGGGCCAGTTGCAATATTTTCAGCACCCAGGATCAGGCGGCGGCGGCCATTGCCCAGGCGGGCGTGCCGGTGTTCGCCTTCAAGGGCGAAACCCTGGACGAATACTGGGACTTCACGCTGCAGGCCCTGACGCATCCGGGCGGCAAAGGCCCGGAACTCATTGTGGATGACGGTGGGGATGCCACGCTTCTCATTCACAAGGGCTATGAGATGGAGCATGGCAGCGACTGGGTGAACACCGCCAGCGGCAGCCACGAGGAACAAGTGATCAAGAACCTGCTCAAGCGTTGCGCCAAAGAGCGTCCGGGCTGGTTCACCGAGGTGGTCAAGGAATGGAAAGGGGTCAGCGAGGAGACTACCACGGGCGTGCATCGGCTTTACCAGATGCTCGAAGCCGGCAAGCTGTTGGTGCCCGCCATCAACGTGAATGACTCGGTAACCAAGTCGAAATTCGACAATCTGTATGGCTGCCGGGAATCGCTCGCGGACGGATTGAAACGGGCGTTGGGCGTGATGATCGCCGGCAAGACGGCGGTGGTTTGCGGCTACGGTGATGTGGGCAAGGGCAGTTCGCACAGTCTGCGTGGATTTGGTGCCCGGGTCATCATCACTGAGGTCGATCCCATCAACGCCTTGCAAGCCGCGATGGAAGGCTTTCAGGTCACCACGGTCGAGGACACCCTCGGAAAAGCTGATATCTATGTCACCACGACGGGCAATTGCGATGTGCTCACGCTGGAGCATCTGCTGAAGATGAAAGACCAGGCCATCGTGTGCAACATTGGCCACTTCGATAATGAAATCCAGGTGGATAGATTGAATAACGCCAAGGGCGTTTCGCGGGTCAACATCAAGCCGCAGGTGGACCGTTATGACCTGCCGGGAGACCGCAGCATTTACCTGCTGGCCGAAGGCCGCCTGGTGAACCTGGGTTGCGCGGAAGGCCACCCGAGCTTTGTGATGTCCAATTCCTTTACGAATCAAGTGCTCGCCCAGCTCGACCTGTGGACGAACCGTCAGACCTATAAACCGGCGGTTTACCGGCTATCCAAGAAATTGGATGAGGAAGTCGCCCGGTTGCACCTGGAAAAAGTTGGCGTCAAATTGACGAAGTTGACGAAAAAGCAGGCCGAATACATTGGCGTGCCGGTCGAGGGGCCTTACAAACCCGAGCATTACCGTTATTGAAGAATTCAGGCTGATTATCATCTTTCAAAGCCGGGGCACTCCCCGGCTTTTTTGTTGATGCCGTCAACGCACCCGCCAAAGGCAGGGCTTCGCCTCGGATCGGCTGGGGACGCCGCCCGCGTGGTTTTGGCCCAGCCCAGGCTGCACGCCTGCCAATGTGAGGGGCCGTGCCGGGCTGGACCCCGAGTTCGGGATGCGGCAGCCGATGCCGGATCGCACGGTCGTCCGGGCCAGGAGATTCCGCGGGGGCAGGCAACCGAGGCCCTTGGGGAACACGACCGGGAATTGGGTGTTTGCCTACTTCTTTCCGGGACCAAGAAGCTGATCAAAGAGAGACCCACCGCGTGCGCGGTTGGTTCTCGTGTTTGAATTGGTGGTGGCGGGTGATTGGCCGCCTAACAAGCCGCCCAGGCCCTGCAGTAGTCCCCCGGAAGGAGTCTGGTTGGTGGCGGCGGGCGCGTTCGTGGAGACGGCTTTTTGGCCGCCTAGCAAGCCGCCCAGGTTTTGCAGGAGGCTGCCGGTTTTTTGGCCGCCGCCGACATTGCCGCCCAACTGTTGCAGCGCCGTGCCCAGGAGAGCTTTGGCATTAATCTGTTGTTTGGGTTCTCCAAGCGTGCCTTTGATGGCCACGAATTCGGGCATTTGCACATAGATGGCATTGGTCGGCGTGTTGGCGGGGACCATGTTGATGCGTTGAGCCAGGTCGCGCGTGAGAGAAACCGTCAGCGGGAAATTCAGGCTGGAGTTGGTCAGGACGGGAGCCAGCGTCACGGTGCCGCGCGTGGCCGCCTGGAACGCCGGGCTTTGAATCAGGGCCTGCTCCAGGTCGATGCGTCCCGACCCCATGTTGCCGCGGGCCTGGATGACATCAATGGGT
>JBBQYD010000203.1:0-8816 GCA_038209025.1 Verrucomicrobiota bacterium
GCCAGCTTTATCCATCAGTTCCGGTGGGAACGTGGTGCCGGAAAGCTGGTAGTAGCACCACACCAACGTGCCAATGAGCATGAAGAGCGTCCAGAGCGGCACGCACATCAAGGCGCCGAGCGCCACGCCTTTGAGCGCGTCCCGGTCGGACTTCGCGACCAGATAACGCTGCACAATCGTCTGATCGGCCGAATATTTTTGCAGGTACCAGAAGAACCCATAGAGCGACATCACCCATAGGCTGGTCTTGTCGCCGAGATCCAAACGCGGATTGCCGAGGCTGAATTTGCCTTTTTCATTGGCCAGGTCGAAGGCCGCGCCGATGCCACCCGGCATCAGGTAGATGAGGAATCCCAGGATCACCAGCACGCCGAGGCACATGATGAAGCCTTGCACCACGTCGGTCCAAATCACGGCCTCCAGCCCGCCGAACACGGTGTAAAGCACCGTCACCACCCCGGTGATCAGCAGCACGAGGTAGATGTTCCAGCCCGTCATGCTGCTGGCGGTGAGCGACAGCAGGTACAGCACGAAACCCATTTTGGAAAAGTGGCCGGCGCTGAAGGCGAGTCCGCTGTAGGCCCGGGCGCCGTAGCCGAAACGCTGCCCAAAGTATTCGTAGGCACTCAGGCCGACCGCCTGACGGAAGAACGGCACGAGGACCGTGCCGACCAGCAGGAGCACGCCGATGACCATGAAGCCGGGCACCAGTTCGCTCCAGTTCCCGGCATAGGCCGAACCGGGATACGCGATGAACGTGATGCTGCTGATGAGGGTGGCGAACATCGAAACGCCCATCGCCCAGTGCGGGACGGAGCGTCCCGCCGCAAAGTAGGTTTCGGTGGAGGTCTGCCGCCGCGAGAAGCGGAAGCCGATCCACGCCACAAGCGCGAAGTACAGAACCACGATGACTCCGTCCAACCAGCGTAAGTTCTCCATAGTGACTTTCTATTGCTTCAAAGCTGCCAGAGTATCTTCGGGGGTTGCCAATTCAATTGCTACCGCCGCTATTTCAGGACTCACATCGGGCAGGTGGGCATCCATGACTTTAACCACGATCTTGCGCACCAACTCCTCCTCGTCGCCGTCGCAGCGCAAGCAGGGGGCATGCGCGTCCTGAGGCAACAACACCGCCACCTGCCCCGCGTGCAGTAGCAAGCGGGAACGCACTTCCTTCCCCATCGGGAAATAGACATTCCCGTTACCGTCATAGGTTGCCGCGGGCGACAACGCGGGCAGGTCACAGACTTCAATGCCCTCCCGACCACTCCACAAATACTGCAGGTCGGTGTGACGGGCGTGCGCCTCAAATCGCCCGTCCTCCCGCCGCTTCGGTTCATAGCATTGAAGGAGCAAATAAAAGGCATCCCCTTCCAGGGAAATCCGCCGGGTTTCGCCGGGCGGCAGAGTCTGGACTTGGTTTATCACCTCTGGCAAGCGACCCGCAAGGCAATCCTGTAACAGTTCCAGCCCCAGCCGCAGTCGGCTTCCGGGGTGGACGAGGCCAAGGAGGTCCTCAACTTTACCCAACATGACCATGGCAACTCCCTTTCATTTTGGAGAACTCGTTTGGCGAACTGTTCCACTTCTGCCCATCGGCACCCGGATGGCGCGGAGTTCCTCCCTCTTGAGGCTGTAAGCCGTGCAGTGCTGCTAGTGATAAGGTGAATCTGCTTTTCATGCTTCTGTCTATGCTTTTAACCTTGGTTTCGATAATTCAATCAGTTCTTCATGATGCCCCTGGAAAATGTCGCCTGGCTGATCTGCTTGCCGGACGATTCCCAGCACGTGGACACGCCATCGCACATGAAATTGCGCCAGATCGAGACGGCCTTTTTCTGACCATTGGACCAAAACTGGGTCCACGTCGCGCTGCCGTCGGGTCGGTACTCCCAAACCCACTCCACCTGGCCCTCGGGCGACCAGTAGGTTTCCCTGCCCACTTTATAGCCCTGGTGGTAGCTGGCTTCGCGCTGTTTCTTGCCGGTCTCGTATAACCAGACTTCGGCGCCCTCCAGAAGGTAACGGCCGTCAGAGGCTGTGCCCGCGCTCCAGGCCAACCTCGCCTGGCCGTTGGGAAACTTCTCTTCATGCTTTTTGACGTTGGTCAGCGGACCGGTGGAAGTCGGAGCCATCGGGTCTTGGCGTATGGCGTTCTTGTCGAGGATCCAGGCTTCGTTCATTTCGAAGTGGAGGTTGGGGCGGTTCATCGTGGTGATCAGGTGGATGACGCCATTGGGGGCCTGACGCGCCGCCGAATAACCGATGGTCGCCGAATCCAGTTGGCCATTCTCATGCGGCTGGGCGCCCAGCAAGGGCTTGATCGTCCAACTCTGGCCGTCGTCCTCAGAGAGGGCGACGTAAGAACCGCGCTCCCTGATCCCGCCGGGTTGCTTGCCGTGGTAATTCTGGAAGTCACCGGCAAAAAACAACCGCCCGCTGCTCAGGCGCAGCAGACTGGGTCGCTGGTTAGCGGCCAGCGCCGCGAACGGGGTCCTGCTTTTCTCCCAGGTCTTGCCGCCATCCTTGGAGATGACCTTTGGCATATAGCCCTCGATGTCGCTGTTCTTGCCGCCCATGCCCAGGATCGAGCCGTTCTTCAGAAGCGCATAGGTGGTGTGACGACCCGCGCTGCGCCCCTCGGTGTCGTACCAGGTCTTGCCGTCATTGCGGCTCGCCCAAAGGACTGAGGAGGCTCCTTCGGCATCGCTCGCTACATACATGGTGCCGTCAAGCCCGCGGAAAGCGGTGTTGATCGGCTGGCGGGAATGTGGCCCGACCTGGTTCGTGAACTTCGGGAAAAAGACCGGGCCAAGAGTCGCGCCATTGTCGGTGGATTCGATCCACTGGAAAGGGAAGGCGCAGGCCAGTCTGGGGTTGCCCCAGAACAGCCGCAGGACGCCCTGATCCACCCAAAGCAACGGGGCATGGTCATTGACCCCGGCAAAGTCCATCCACGGGCTTGGCATGTCCCACTCCTCGGTGCCGAAGCGCAGGCGCGCGGCGATCAACGAGACGCCCGGTTCATACTCGTTGTACGAAGTGTAAATCACCAGCAGCACATCGCCATTGGGCAGGACTTCCACGGCCGGGCTGTGGTTATGGCCACGGAAAGAGGGATGCAGGCCGGCGGCGTCGATGGCCTTGCGGTCGCTGTTCTCCAGCGGGGTCGGCATCATGAAGCGCTTGCGAAAATAGGGCTTGGCAGGACCCGGCCCCAGCCTGGCCACGCCGTTATCCTGATGCACGCCCTGGCGTGCGTAAGGAGCTTGAGTGGGCCGCAAGTGCGTCACCGGCGCGGCTTGGACCACGCGGAAGCCGATCAAGTGATGGCCGGGGACTTCCGAGGTCGCGCCGGTGCCCATGGCCAACGCTTCCCTTTCCTGAACGCCGCTGTAAGAAAGCGCTGGGGGCGGAATGATCTGCTTTTCCTGTCCGGCCCAGCTCCAGGACAAACGCATCGAGGCGTCGCCGCCGCGCTGAGCAAACGTGATCTCCACCGGATATTTCCGGCCTTTGACCATGTCCACTGTGCCGGTCACCGGCGTGTTCTTCTTGTTCCAAGCGGCAATGACCTTCCGTCCGTCCACCATCAGGTCCATGCCGTCGTCGGCAATTGCCTCGAAAGTGACCTGACCAGTAGCCGGGGCTTCGATATTGCCAAGAAAGCGACCAGACCATTGGCTTCCACTGTGAAAATTGTCGTCCTTGTCCGTCAAGTCGAGTTTCTTGATCACCACTTTCCCTTGTGGCCTGGTGAGATCGGTTTCTCCGAACAGGCGGCCGACCAAACCCGGAGAAAATGTCTCTGCGGCGGCCGAGCCATCGCCTGAGCCGCTTTTTTCGGTGTCTGCGGCGGGGTTGGCGGCGAAGGCATCCCCCATCGAGCCGCGCGCGGCCGAGCGGGCGTATCCCGGCTTGTTCTCGTCCATGCCACCACCGCGGAAAACGCGCGTATTGCCTTGGTCCGGGCCGGCCGGGTCAATCTCTGCCGCGAGGGGATACTCGCCGTAACGGTCGAAGCACCACTCGCGCACGCCAGTGTGCATGTTCTTGAACCCCCAGGGATTGGCCGTCTCGGCTGCGGGTGGCTGATCGCCCGAGGAAAACGGCGTGGCCGTGCCGGCGCGGCAGGCGTATTCCCATTCGGCCTCCGTGGGAAGGCGGTAGTGCTTCCCCTCCTTCCTGGTCAGCCATTCGCAGAAAGCCATCGCATCGTTCCAACGGACGCCCGCCACGTACGGGTCACAACCCGGCGTGCCCACAAAGGCGGGCCGGAACTGACGGAACTGATCGAGGGTCACTTCGGTTTCCGACATCAGGAACGGCTGGCGAATCGTGACCTTGTGGGCCGGCCGCTCATCCCAGTTGTCATCCATGGTGGTGGAGCCCATCGTGAAACTCCCCGCCTCGATGGGAATCATCTTCAGGCCAGGAATGGCTGCGGGGCTCTGGCTCACGGCGGCCCCGGGCGCTTGCGCCGCTTGAGTTGCGAGTTCGGCAGCGAGGACGATCGCGACCACCCGCAGCCAGTCGGGGAAGAAAAGGTTAACGCGTTTCATGTTGTGGTTTATGGACGTGGATTCCTCCTGCGGCGTCACCGCCGTGAGATTGTCGTTTCCCTCGTCGCCGGAATCCCCGGGGCGCCAAAGCGCTTTTGCTCCCGCCCCGGCCAGGTCAAGCCTAAGGCGTCCCATTGTACAATGGATTGAACAGGTTGATGGGACATTTCTGAGGCGTGAGCCGGACCACCTCAATATGGCCATCGAGAAACGCCAAAGCCGTGCTGCCACCGTGCCGCTTGTCATCGAACTTGATCATGCGCGGATTCGAACTGGGCTGTGCGTTTTCACCAAAAGAAAAGTCGGTTTTCTCCCATAAATTCCAGGTCATGAAATCCTTCGCATTGAGAATCGGTCCTCCACTGTTGATTTCCGCAAAATAGGCCACCTTGCTTGGCCCAGTTGGGATACTCGAAAGTTTCTGGTAGGGCGCCGGGGCGTAGGTCTTGTTCCTGGCATACGCCGTTAAATCAATCGAATTGATCGTATAGTGCAGCATATAGGGCACCGGGTCCGTCCGGGCGCTCTTGAACGAAGGACACTGATAGACCCCAATCTTCGAACAGTTCGTATAAACCGCGTTGAAGTCCTTGGGGTTGCCGGTGAACTTGACCGCACCCACATAGGGGGTGAGCTGGGTGGCGAAGAAATAGCCACCGCCGAAATTGTCACCCGGCACGTAATCATTGTTGTCGTTGGAATACAGCACGGCGGCGAGGCCCAACTGGCGCAGGTTGTTGAAACACTTGGTCGTATTCGCCTTCTCCTTGGCCTTGCTCAAAGCCGGCAGCAGCATCGCCGCGAGGATGGCGATGATGGCAATCACGACGAGCAGTTCAATCAAGGTAAATCCGAGCCGTACCCGACGTTTAGCAATAATACTCATTTTCATTTCCATTATTTCACTAATTTCTCATTTCTAATTTTCACAAACTCTTGCCCAGAGCCGTAGCAGATTGAAGCCGCCATCGGTTTGGGACCTTCAAACAATTTGCCGGATGTTGAGGTCGGGACGCCCAACACGTCCCGACCTCGATTATACCACCCAATTCTTCACCAAACTTCCAGTGCTACTGCTTCAGCCGGAAGTATAGATTTCCGGATCCGCTGCTGAAGATCGCCGGAGAGGTTGCTCCTGGCACGGTCCCCCAGCCAGCGGGATTAGCCACGTTGGAATTCGTCTGGAGCGTGTAGCCCGTGCCGCCCCAGATGAGCTGGATTTGCCCCGGCGAAGCAGGGCCAAACGTGAGGGTGAGCGCAAACCAGTCCACCACGTAATTCGCCGTTCTTGCCGCCGTGCCTGGATCCGTCGCCTGGTTCACGAACAGTTGGCCGGCGGTGGCGCCACCCTGGATCTTGCCGACATTCAGCGTGACGGTGTTCGTGGTCAGGATTGCCGCGTTCGTCTGAAGGTTCACGACCACGCCTTCGAGCGAGATGGTCCCTTGAATCGGGTTGTTGGCCGCAGCGTCGGCGCGCATCCCACCCCTGATCGTGAGGGTATTGGTAAACGCGTTGTTGCCACCGGTGACATAGGGCGGGTTGAGAGCGTTGAGCCGGATTTGCCCGGATTTTCTACTAGCATTGCGGGAAGCACGGGTGTCCACGGTGGTGACGTCAATTTGGCTGGCCAACACGGTGATGTCCTGCCCGTCGTCGCCGCCGGTGTCCCGATTGCTGTTATCAATGCCACTGGTGACCTGGACCTTGCCATTGGCCCTGATCTCAAGGGGCCGGCCGTTGAAGCTCACGTTTCGGACCTGCACGTTGATGTCATACAGCGAGACGTTGTTGGCGTTGGTGATGGTCACGATACGCGGCGCATCCCGGTCAAAACAATCAGGGAAGACCAAGGCATCAACCCGGTTGCCGAGGCCGACGATCCGGCCCGCGCCCAAGATGTTGTTCGTCCCATTGAGATCCAGAATAAAGTGCTTCCTGCCGGCAGGGTCGGTGCGGGCATGGACCGCAATGACGAAGGCGTTGTTATTACCGTCGAGGGTCAAATCCCCCTGGATATTGAACTTGATATTCAGGGCACTGCCGCCAGCTTCCGAATCCTGACCCGAGTTTAGACTGGTGTAAATCTGGCCGGAACTGTAAACGAGCAGGCCGCGCGGAACGGTATAAGTAGCCGGATCGCCTGCCGTGCCGGCGCCGGTCAGCGTCACGCCTTCGGCGGCATGCGGGTTGGCCACGCCATCCCAGTATTCCCGGCTGGTCACCTCGACTGGTCCAGAACCCGGACTGGCTTGGACGACGATTGTCAGCTTAGCGGTGGCGGCCGGGTAGGTATTGGCAGCGGTGATTATCCACGTATTAGCGCCGATGTCGCCGGCACTCGGAGTGCCGCTGAGCGCTCCACTGGGATCCACCACCAGCCAGGCCGGACCGCTCACCTTGGCCCAACTAAGGGTGTTCGGATTGGTCGGATCCTGGGGGTCAACGGCGCTGCCGGCCAGGGTTTGATTTTTGACGCTGTAATTGCCGTCAGACACATTCGCTTTGGCCTTGGTGATGTTCGTGCCAACGCCGGTATTGAAGATGGGGCTACCATTCACAAAGACGCGGAAGGTGTTGGTTAGCGGCGGCAAAACGCCATCGCTTACGCTGACGGTAAAGGTGTTGTCGAGGACGTTGGACACAGCCGGGGTGCCGGTAATGGCGCCGTTCGCGGCGACGGACAGCCAGGCAGGACCTGAAATCTTGGTGTAGGTCGGCAGTCCCGCCCCAAAGTCTAAACTGACATTGGTGGCCACCGTTTGGCTGTAGGGAACCAACTGCTCGGCATTGGGCTCCCGGAAAGTGCCGGTGAGCCAGCGGGGACCGGTGACGACGAAGATTTGCAGGGTGGTCGTGTCGAAACGGGTGCCATCCGTGACCGAAACGATCCAGGTGTTTGTTCCCTGGTTACCCAAGCCGGGGGTGCCGGACAACGTGCCATCTGCGGCCACGGTCAGCCAGGCTGGTCCGGAGCCTTTGGCGAAAGCGAGGGGGTCGGAATCCGCATCGGTGGCGGTGCCAGCCAGCATCTGGGAATAAGCCACCGCATTCGTGGCGTCGGCGCGGATAGTCGGGTCGGCCGTGAAGACGGGCGCATTGCCCGCAGGCGCCGCATAGGTGCCAGCCCAGTCAACGTCATAAGCAGGCGTGGGACCGCTGCCGCTGACATTCACATAGAGGTCGGCAGCCGAAGCGCCGCCCTGGACCTTGCCGACCCGCAAAGATGTGGTTGCGAATTGGGGCACGGTGAAGGTGCCGAACACCAGTTGCTGAACCACGGATTGCAGGGTGACGTTGCCGCCGATGGTTTCCGGGTCAACCGCGAACGTCAGGATCGAGCCGCGGACGGTCAACTTGTTCGTGTAGGCATTGTTGACGGCGTCAGCCGGATCGTAGTTCCCCACGGGCGACAAGGCCCGCAGCGTGACGTTGCCGCTATAGGGGTCACGGCCCGAGGGATCGTCGCGAAAGCCGCGGGCATCAATATTGTTCACGTCAATCGTATTGGCTTGGATGGTAATATCGCCATTGCCGTCGCCGCCGCCGTCGCGGTCGCTGTTGTCCACGGTGCCGGTCAAGAGGACTGAACCGCTCGCAGTGATGTTGATGAAGGCGAAATCAGTCGGGCCGCGGTTCCCGTTTACGACTTGCATGAAAATATCGGCGAGGCTGATATTCTTGACGTTTTGAATCGTCAGAGTCCGGAAAATTGAGTCGTTGCTGTTGCGTTCACCGATCTTGCCCGCGCCGGTGATGCTGTTGGTGCCGCTGAGGTCCAAAACAAACGTCGCAATGCCGGTGCGGAGCGTATAGAGCTCAGGGTTGAGGACGCCACCGGCATCTATTTGCAGGTTGCCACCCTGGATGACGAAGTTGATGTATTTGCCCTTGTTCGCCTCACTCCAGAGGTTGACCTTGCCAGTGGAGGTAATTGTCAGCCCTTTGGGGATGGTGTAAATGGCGGGGTCACCTAAGGCACCTGTGCCGGTAAGCGTCACGCCATCGGCGGCGTGAGGATTGGAAACGCCATCCCAGCTTTCCGTGGAATTCACAAACACAGCCGTCTGCAAGGCCGTAATCGTAAAGGCCCCCCCGTTCACCCCATCGCCTCCGCCCAATGGGCCAAACGGCGTGAGGTCCGAACCGGTTACCGAGAAATCCGTCAGCGGCGAACTCAATGCGTCGGCGGCGTAGCTTTGGAGGCTCGAGCCGTTAAAAATGCTCAATCCGCCGGAGCGTCTCGGCGTAGCC
>JBBQYD010000204.1:0-8804 GCA_038209025.1 Verrucomicrobiota bacterium
CCGGTCAGTGCAAACCGCGCCGTCGGGCGTGGGGAATACGGGTGCTTCGCGCGAAAGCACACACGCGACCCCGAAGGGTTGATCGCGCTTGGGAAAATCATAATCCTTCCGCAGGTTCTTGCGCACCGCTTGCAGCAAACTGTCATGAGATGAGAATGCGAGATCGGTGATGGTAACGGCGGTCGGATCACGTCTTCCGCCAGCTCCCCCCACCACGAACACCGGCACCCTCACGTCCCTGCAGGTGGCTATCAGCAGGGCTTTTGACAAAGGGTTATCAATCGCATCCAGCACGTAGTCATATTCAGCCGTTATGATTTCCGTCGCATTTGACTGGACGAAAAGAAGCTGGCGAGGATGCACCAGACATTCCGGGTTGATAGCCGCGACTCGTTCAGCCAGCACTTCCACTTTTGGCCTCCCGAAGGCCCCCTCCAGAGCCGGCAACTGCCGGTTCACATTGCTGATGCATACATCATCGAGGTCCACGAGCGTAAGTTGCCCCACCGCCGACCGCGCCAGCGCTTCCACCGCCCACGAGCCCACACCCCCCACCCCCACGACGCAGACGTGCGCGCGGCGCAACCTTTCAAGACCCGCCAATCCATACAGTCTGCCTATTCCGCCAAAGCGGCGTTCAAACCCGTTCATCCGGTCATTTTATACAAGTTTTGCGACTCGCTGCCAAGCCCGGGTACTCCCCAAACGCCCCAACCACCAATGACCCATTCTCGTTGCGCAATTCTCAAAGAGCCTCGCCGCCATCCGCCGCCATCTCTCAATCCATGACCTGCATCTTTACTGGCAGCGGCTGGCCTTTGGCGTCGGCGCGAAAAAATACGCGCTCGGCATCGGTGCTCACGGTCACCGAGTTGGGTCCCATTTGGTCGATCAAGGCAGGTTCCCAGGAAACCAGGTTCGTGCTCTGGAGAACGGTCACATCGGTGGCCGTCATCGCTAGGTCGAACGCCCAACTGATCTCCACCGATTTGACAATCCCAGTGCACGCCTGTTTGATGGTTAAAGTTCCCGCGGCACCACCTGAAAAATTGTTGCTGTTTACGGTCGCGACCACCGTGTAGGCACCCAACTCTGTCGGCACTGCGGTGCTGCCGTTGTAGGTCACGCTGACCGGTAAATCGGCAGGGATCGTCGTAACGGTCGCCGCGCAAGCGCTTCCTGTGTAGTCTTGAGCCAGATTGGCCAGCATCACACAGGCGCTGGCCTTCCCAACTACCATCGTATTGCTAGCCGAGCCGGTATAACCGGTGGAGGTCACGGCCGCCACGACCGTGTAGGTGCCGGGACTGACGGGGAGTGTGAGAGCGCCATCATAGGTAACCGTGTAGTCAAGGTTGGCGGGAGTCACCGTGACAGTCGCCGCTTTGGGCGTCCCATCGTAAAAATGTTCCAGTCCCGCCAACTCGATCACCGCCATTTGCTGAGGCACAGGCACCGTGTAAGAAATTTCGTTGGAGAAATCGCTCTCCAAACCGCTGTCATCCACCGCCGTGGCCGCAAAGTAGTAGCCCCCCGCGACTAACAGGTTACTGATGGTCACCGAAGTCGCATTGCCGGCGTTCACGCGATTCGTGTAATCGGCGCTGCCCGCCCCATAGTAAACATAATAGCGAACCACATTCGCGTCCGGACTCGGATCCCAAGCCAGCGTCACTTCGGCAGCAACAGTCCTGCTCAAGGTCAAGAGCAGGAGGGCGGTCAGCACGATACATCTCATGCTCCGCCTGATGAGCACGGGATAGTCCAATATCCCAATCAGGGCGGCCTGTGCAGTGAGCGCGGCGATTCTCGAAGTCCGTGAGTCCCACCAAAGTCAAATTACACAATTCGCGCCCCATTAATGCAGCGTGCGCAGGCTTTTCTGCAGGCAGGGAACTCGGACGATTTGTCAAATCACAACCGTCCCGGGCAGAGTGTCCACTTTATAGAGACCGCGTTTCGTCTTCGCGCCCCTTGATTCTCGCGAACATTCTTTCGCTTTGTCCTGGCGCGTTATCCTCCTCCGCGTGAGGGAAGGACCTTCCCAGCCCGCAGTACCTTAGCTCTGCAGCCAGGCTCTCCCAGGGGTGAGTACGCGAAGATCGATCTACAATCACCGGTTCGTGACACTGCCCGAATTCACCAGGAACCGGTCCAGTATCGCCAGGTAACTGTCCACCGCAAAGCTCGATTCCTCCCCTAATTCCTTCTTCGCCGCCCGCAACTGACTTGCGGCGGCGGCCGCCTCCGCCCGGATGTCGCCCACGCTCAGATTGCCGCTCAGCAATCCGCTGACCATCTGGCTGAACTTATTGTTGGCTTCCGCTCCAGCGTCGCCCAGGAACTTCGACTGAACCCCCACCATCAGGTTCGTATGAGACTGAAGCCGCGCCAGCATCTTTTGTGTATCCTTATCCACATCGCCATCCAGGGCATTGGCAGGCACGGAAACAGCCTTCATGGGCTGCGCGTTGGATGACACCGGAACATTGCCAAATGAAACGCTGGCCAGTTTCGCCCGAGGGATTCTGATCAACCCCAGCACATCGCTCTTAAGGACCAGCATGCTGTTGGTAAACGTAATGATATTCCCCGTGTACCGGTCACCGGTGGTGGTTTGCACCTGGTCGCCCTGAGCATGAACGACCATGCCAGCCAGCAGCAGAAACGTTCCGAATCTGTGCGTGAGCCGAGGCGCTGTATTCATGGGCCCACTATACAGCCCAGCGACCCTTCAAGCCAGTCGGTTTGCAGAGAGCCCCATTTCCCGGGCTGCGACACGGATGGAGCCGCCAGTCCCTGAGGTCGCGACGAACCCTTGACGCCCAGATCTCCGGGGCTGGTTGCAAGCTGCCTCCCTCCGGCCAGCGCGGGCCGGCCATCACCCGCAGGGTGTTGGCTTCTCAATCAAACCGCGACCCCCCCCGGCCAACCCTGTTTTGAACCTTCGCCTGACCACAAATCCGTTTCGTTTCGCGGGAGTATCCCTCAAGGGCCCCTTCCGCCTTCTGACTCGCGTTGGCCTCATTCACGGCTATAAATTGAGCCATGGAACTGCGGGAGTTCGCCGGGCAGGTTTTGTTTTCGGACAATCTGGAGGAGAAACTCCGGTGCCCCGATGTCATTACGGACGAGCACCCCGGCAAGCCGACGGTCAGTCCAGCCATGCCCGGACGACCGGCGAACCTTTGTTTCACAGCCATCAACTCCGGCGAAAACCGGCTCCCCGGCGTTCGCCATTTGGAGGATGAAAGCGAGCGGGGGTGGCTCCTGCATTTTCTTGCCAACCGCGAACTGCTCGCCACCGAGTTGTTGGCGCTGGTGCTGTTGCGTTTCCCGGATGCTCCCACCGCCTTCCGGGAGGGCGTGCTGAAAATTTTGAAAGATGAGCAGACACATACCCGCATGTATATACGTCGCATGGAGCAGTGGGGCGTGCTGTTCGGGGATCTGCCCGTAAGTGGCTTTTTCTGGCGCGCCATTGCGCCGACGGAAACGCTCCTCGATTACGTGGCCCGCCTGAGCCTCACTTTCGAGTCGGCGAACCTCGATTTCTGCGACCATCTTTCGGGCGCTTTTCAACAGGTGGGTGACTCGGCTACCGCCGGGTTGCTCAGCCACATTTGCCAGGACGAAATCGGCCATGTGGCCTGCGGATTGCAGTGGTTCCGAAAATGGAAGAACCCGGATGAATCGGATTGGGAGGCCTTCCGCCGCGGGCTGGCGTTTCCCCTCTCACCGGAGCGCGCCAGGGGATTCACCTTAAACGTGGAGGGACGCCGCGAGGCGGGCTTCGACCCCGATTTTATCAGTCACCTGGAAGTTTTGGAGCAAATCAAGGACCGCCCGCCCAACGTGTTCGTTTTCAATCCTTTTGCGGAGGCCTATATGGCCCAAGGACCGGCGTTCACCCCGGTCAAGGCGCAGGCACTGCTGGCGCAAGACCTGGCACATCTCCCGCAGTTCCTCTGCCGCAATGAGGACGTTGTGCTGGTGCGCCGACGGCCATCCGCGGAGTTCCTACGCCAGCTTGCACAGGCCGGCTTTCCGTCGCCTGAGTTTGTGGAACTGCCGGATGGGAGGATTCCCTCCAGGCACCCGCTCTTGGACCGCAAGCTGAACCAGTTGCGCCCCTGGGCATGGGGACCTGACAGCCTTGCCACTCTCGAACCACTGTTCAAGAATGCCGTCGGCGAACCATCCCTCCCGGGCAACCGGGTTAACCCGCACGTGCGGGAACTGTACTCGAAAGGCTGGAGCGCCGGTTTCTTGCGGGACTTCCTGCGCCACTCAGCGCCTGAACCCTGGCTATGCACCGAGAAGGAGGCCGGCGTCACGGTATCAGATGCGGGCGCGGCGCTGGAGGAAATCCGGCGTATCCGCGCTGGCGGACACCAACGCCTGGTGATCAAGCAAGGCCTGGGCTTGGCGGGACATAATGCGATCAGGCTTTGGGAGCCCGGGCTTTTGGATCATCAGAAAGCCTGGATCGAAAAATCCACGGCGCGCGGCTCCGTGGTGATTGAACCCTGGCTCGAACGAGAAATCGACTTCTCCGTCCAAACAGAAATGACCCCGGAAGGCCTGAAGGTCTGCGGTTACACCGGTCTGCTCAATGATCAACGTGGTCAGTTTCAAGGGAACTGGGCGGAACCGGATTTTCCTCACCGCCTGCCAGCGGCCGTCGCCTCGGCGATTGGCCAATCCCCGAACATTCTCATCCAGTTGCGGCAGATGTATCAGGACATCCTGGCACGGTTGGTCAAAGAGCTGCAGGCCCGCCGATTCACTGGGCCGCTGGGGATTGACGCGTTTGTGTATCGTGCATCCGACGGGACCCGGCGAGTAAAACCCGTGGTGGAGATCAACCCGCGCTATACGATGGGCCGGCTGACGTTGGAACTGATGCAACGCACCAGTCCGGGCGCCTTTGGTTGGTTCCGGTTGATGAGCCTGGCACAGGTCCGCGCCCAGGGATTTCACGACTTCGTTCAGTTCGCGGAAGCGATGTCCTGCCGGTTTCCGTTGCGCCATGAAGGTCATCCCTCGCCCCGCATCCGGGAAGGCTTCTTAAGCCTCAACGATGCTCGCGAGGCACAATCCGTTCTGGCCACCTTTCAGGCAAGCCGGGGGGAGCAGCGTTAACTGCCCCAGGCAACGCCGCCCTTTGCCCCGTGCGGTCGGGCATTTGCCCACCGATCACTTGTCATCGTCACCATGCCCCCACTGCCGCACTTCGTAAGGCGCAAGTTCAACCAGCGTATCACCCGAACCGGCCGGCCCCGGCCCCAGAATCCGGCAGCGCTCCGTTGCGGACCCGGGATTGATGGCGACCATCTCGTCTCGCTTCCCCGGAAAGCGGAACAACAACGCAATCACGCTAGAGCGGCGGTCCGCCGCGCCCTGAACCGGCACGAGGCTGGCCCTTCCCCGTTCCACCCGCGTGCTCCTCAAAAAAGCCAGCAACTCGTCATACATCGCCCTAATCTCGCAATTTGGAGTCTCCCGGGGTCGGCGCGCAAGTTGCACGGGCAACCGGTGGAGCGCGCCATCCAACTGGCCTTCATGCATGAGCTTCATGCCCGGCAACAGATAGGCAAGCCACGCGGCTGAACGATGCTCGGCGGCAATTTGGAACGTGGCACCCGCCCGCGCTTCATCATGGTTCTCCAGGAAATGAACGCCTCTGCTCAACACCTCCGGAGAGAGTTCGGCGAGATAGCCGTGAAGGCCCGGGGCATCGCGCGCGATCAAGAAGTCATAAACGGCTTTGTCGTAAGTGTAATCGAACCCCAACCGCTGGAGATCGGGTTCACGTCCCCAATAAGCCTCAGCCACGAACAGGAATTCCGGAAAAACGGACTTAACGGCCGCGATCGACTCACTCCAAAACTCTGATGTCTGCGCGGTTCCACGGCAAGGCGCGTGAGCCCAGGTCCGGGCGAAGACATCGTTGAGAAGCAGCATGGCCAGGTCACACCGCAACCCGTCACAGACACTGGCCAGCGAGACCAGGGTATCTGTCATTCGGCGGCGGACATCCGGGTTCCGATACTCCAACTGCGCGGTCTCAATCCAGGGCGGAAAATACGGGTCCATGCCATGCATGATCCAGCGCTGCCCGCGGGCAGTCTCGGCGGTGAAGGCCCCCTCCCCTTTCGGGGTGCCCTGAACGAATAAATCCGGGTCATCATGGATCCATGAATGGTCGATCCCCAGATGGTTGGGAACAAAATCCAGAATCAATTTTAGTCCGGCCTCATGCAGGCGGACACGCAGCGACCGCAAACCCTCTGCCCCGCCCAACTCGCCAGCCACCTCGTACCGGCTGATCGCGTAAGGCGAACCGAGGATATCGGCTGGCGAAAACCCCGGCAGGATCCTCCTGCCAGCTTCAAGCACCGCAGGGTGTGCCAGGGCCACCGCTCGGGCCAGCGGGCCGGTGTCCCACACGCCCATGAACCAGATATGGGTGAAGCCCAGCGCCCGCCAGCGCTCCAACTCGACCCCCGGCAAATTGGCCAAAGTGATCGGCTGGCCGGCTGCGTCGCTCAAATCCCGGAGCAGGCACCGGGTGTTCAGCTCCAAAACCAGAAACGCTTCCCGGTTCAAGAATTTAGCACCTTCAGGGCTTTGGCGGCGTTTGAGACCCGCATGATCATGAGCCCCTTCCTGGAATCGGCTGGAGTGGCCGAATAGCAATACTCGATATTCACCTTGGCGTGGGCCAGCTTGTGGGCTACGCGGGCCAGCTCGCCCGGCTTGTTCGTGCTCTCGATTAGCAAAACATCATCCTCGATGACCAGCGAGCCGTGCTCCTCAAAAACGTGCAGGGCCTTCCGGTAATCACTCACCACCAGGCGGACCACGCTGTGGTCAACCGTATCGCTGGTGGTGATGGCGTAGATGTTAATCTTTGCCTCCGCCAATGCGTCGGCCAGCCGGGCCAGGGTACCCGGGCGATTATCAAGAAAGAGCGCGAGTTGTTTGGTGATTTGCATATTCAACAGTGTTTTTCAGGTTATTCTTTCGTCATCTTCTTTTCTTTGCGCCATCGCGGTTGAAAGCCGCCTCCGTCCTCTGAATACCGTCCGCGTATCACTTCCAGACTCCCCCACTCTAATCCGTTTTCACGCGCGCGCAAACTGCCGAATATTGGCTGCGCTCCGCGGGGGGAATATGGTAATCTCGGACATGGCAATGACCCAAAGCGATTTGCGAAGGTGGTGGGGAGTTGGCGCGCTGGGCGTGGCGGTAGTGATGCTCATGGGAGGCGAGACACTGCTGAAGGGGCATCTGTCCCCGCTGGGCTTCGTGCTTTACTGGGCCATCTGCTTCTTCGCCACGGGCATCGCCATTATCCTGGCATTTGCGGAAGTGCGCGCGGTGCAGCGCAACGCCCGCCAACAGCATCGGGCGCTGTTCGATTCCACGTTGAAGCAAATTGAAGCGGAGGCTAGGACCAGGGGAGAACCAGAACCAAACCATCACCCGCCCGCCCCACCCGCTTCTCCGGGCGCGTGAAGGATCCGCCCCGCCAGTTCAGGGTTGCCGCGAATAGTCGTCACGGCACCCGCAAAAGGTAAAAAGCCCGCTGCCAGACAGGGCTCACGAGAATGGCGTTGCTGAAGGCACCGCTGGCGTTGAAGGTGCCCATGGCGTTGGTAAGCCATTCGGATCGGGGGACGGCGACGTTCGTGGAACCCAGTATTGAATACGCAAGGCCGGGCGCCCCGTTCGTGCCTTGCAGGACCAGTTGACCCGGTCCGGAAAGTCGGACCGTGGCCACCCGTGGCTTGGTCAGCAAAGCCGGCTTGATGCGCAGGGTGCCATCAACAGCTAAAAAACTCGTGTCCCAAACCAGCGACGGAACCAGGGGCGGAAAGTTGGTGCCCGTAAAGCTGGAAAGCTGATAGGTGGCCGACGAGAAAAGCTGAATCCGGGCACCGTTGGTCAAAGCCGCGATTCCCCCAATGTTGGCAACCACCAGGGTGCCGCCGTAGATGAGATTGGTCAGGCCCGCTACCTGGTCGCTGGCCAGGGTGGTGCCATCGATTGCCATGCGGGTGATACTGCCTGCGTTCAGCGCGAGCTGGTTGCTGATCGTCAGTCTGGCGATGCCGGTCACACCGGGCGCCAGTTGGCCGCCGCTCGCCACGGTTGTCGCGCCGCGGATGAGACCGCTTCCACCCAACCATCCGGAGCTGTTCACCGCCACGGCCCCGGGGCCGATCGCGCCTTTCACCAGCAAGGTCCCTTCGCTTATCGCGGTCGGTCCGGTGTAGGTGTTTGTACCGGAGAGCGTCCACTGCCCGGGCCCGCGCTTGGTCAGACAGGTCACGGCGGTCCCATCGGCGATCACTCCGGTCCAGTCTCCCGCACCCGCGCCCTGCAGGTTGAAATAGCGCAGGCCAGTCCCGGCAGTCTGATAGTAACCACCAGCCATGACGAGCAGGCCGCTGGCCGATTCAATATTGTACTGGTTACCTCCAGTTTCCGAGGTGATGCTGCCCGTCAAGGTGTTGGTGCCGGTGAGGTTGATCACGTGGGCGGCCAGGGCGGAAGCGTTCGGCAAAGGTTGCCGCCCCGCACACCGGATCACCTCGGCCAGCGTGATACTCCCCTGGATCCCCAGACTGGACGTTGCCGTGCCACCGGCGGCGAGCGTATCACCCGCCGTGCTGCCGAGAGCTGCGGCATCAGCCGCCACCAGGAGGCCGGAATTGATCTTCGTCCCGCCAGCGTAAGAACTCGCCTGCGCGAGGATGAGAGTGCCGCCATTCGAGGCCTCCAGGGTCAGGCCC
>JBBQYD010000205.1:0-8794 GCA_038209025.1 Verrucomicrobiota bacterium
GCCACAAATCGGGTTGGTAGTCCAGCACTTTTACCGTCAACCCATGGATGCACTGTGTGTTACCAGCCGAACATCTGGCGGCTTTACATACATTTGCGTGATGCTTAGCCTGATTGCTGGTAGGAAATGGGACACATCCGCCGGAGCCTTTTTCCTTTGTTTGCCATGGTTGAATCACGTAAACCCAAGTTGCTGGTAATCGAGTTGTGGGGCCTGGGAGACCTGGTTATCGCCACCCCTTTTCTGCGCGCCGCGATCGAGCGCTATGAGGTGACTCTGCTGGCCAAGCCTTACGCGCGCGCGTTGCAGCCCTCCTTTTGGCCGGGGTTGAACGTGGAAGGTTTTGTCGCACCGTGGACCGCGTTCCGTGGCAAATACTGGCTCTGGGCCTGGCCGTGGCGTGAATTGGCCTCCCATAGGCGGTCCCTGCTCCGACAAGAATTCGACATCGGCCTCTCCGCCCGCTGGGATCCGCGCGATCACGCGATGCTGAAGCTCTCCGGCGCGCGCCAGCGGTTGGGCTTTCCCCGCGTGCGCAGCGAGGCTTTCTTAACGCACCCGCTCACCCGGCCTGATTCCGGCTCGCACCGTTATGAAAACTGGCGCGCGTTGGGGCAGGCCCTTGGCCTGACTCTGCCAGGTTTCGATCAACTGCGCCCGCTGGGTCCGGCGCGCGGCGCCGAAGTGCTGGTGCATACGGGCGCGGCGCAACCGGTCCGGGTCTGGCCGTTGGAGCGTTACCGTGAGGTGGTGCGCCGGTTGCGCGGCCTCGGTTACGCCGTGCGAGTGGCCTGCGATCCCGCACAACTCCCCTGGTGGCAAAACTCCGGCGAGCCAGCGGCCGAAGCACCGGCCACGGTCACGCGACTGCTGGAGACCATTCGGCCGGCAGGAGCCTTTTTTGGAAACGACTCCGGCCCGGCGCATCTGGCGGCGATTTCCGGCGTTCCCACGTTTACCCTGTTCGGCCCGCAGCTTCCCGAATGGTTTGCGCCCATACATCCGGCCGCTGAATATCTCGAAGGCAAACCCTGCCCCTACAAACCGTGCTCGGATTACTGCCGGTTTTCCGCGCCCGTCTGCCTCACCGGCGAAACCCTGGACGAGGTCTGGCCCAGGCTCCTGGCGTTTCTTTCACGCACTCTACCTCTGGCCAAAGCCGCCTGAGGCGGCCCGGTTCTCCCGGACTGGCAGCGGGCATACGCGTGCGGCATGGCTCCGCTCCTCCCGCCAATTGCCTAAATGAGCCAAATGAGCTTGCCAATTCGTCAGCACTGACTTGATACTTGGGTGAGACTATGCCGAAGAAAGCGTTGATAACGGGTGTAACGGGCCAGGATGGTTCTTACCTGACTGAACTGTTGCTTTCCAAGGGCTATGAAGTGCATGGCATTGTGCGACGATCCAGCACCTTCAACCGGGGCCGTTTGGATGCTGTTTATTCCGACCCGCAGATCGAGGGCACGCGCTTATTCCTTCATTACGGAGACCTGACCGAGGGCAGTTCGCTAGTGCGGCTGCTGGACCGTTTGCAGCCCGAAGAAATATACAATTTGGGCGCGCAGAGTCATGTGCGGGTCAGCTTCGATAACCCGGAGTATTCCGCTGACGTGAACGGCACCGGCACCGTCCGCCTGCTGGAAGCCATTCGCGAATCCGGCATCAAACCGCGCTTCTATCAAGCTTCTTCCAGCGAGATGTACGGTAAAGTCCAGCAGACGCCGCAAAGCGAGGAAACGCCGTTCTATCCCCGCAGCCCCTACGCGGCATCAAAGGTTTACGCGTTCTGGATCACGGTCAACTATCGGGAAAGCTACGGGCTCCACGCCACGAACGGCATTCTCTTTAATCACGAGTCCCCCCGCCGCGGTGAAAACTTTGTGACTCGCAAGATCACCCGGGCAGTGGCGCATATTAAGGCCGGGCTGCAAGATAAACTGTATCTGGGCAACCTCGATGCCAAACGGGATTGGGGCTACGCGAAGGAATATGTCGAAGCGATGTGGCTGATGCTGCAGCAGCACAAACCTGATGACTACGTCATCGCGACCGGCGAAACCCATTCCGTGCGGGAATTCCTCGAAGAAGCTTTCAGCTACGTGAAGCTCGACTGGGCCAATTACGTCGAACTTGACCCGCGGTATCTGCGGCCGACAGAGGTGGACCTGCTGCTGGGAGATGCCGCCAAGGCAAAGCGTTTGCTCGGTTGGGCACCCAAAACCAAGTTTTGCGATCTTGTGCGACTCATGGTTGATGCCGATATCAAGCTCCTGAAGGACCACCAGGAGGGGCGCATTAAAGTAACTTCCTGAGCCGGTCTGGTTCGATCCGGCTCACGACTTCCTGAGCCGGGGCGCGATCAGCAGGTAACCGGCCAGCAGACCGCCCACGGCCAGCGCTGCCAGGCTCACATAGAGGCTCCGAACTGGAGGCTGGAACAGGAATTCCACCCGGTGCTCGCCGGCAGCCAACTGCACCCCGCGCATGATGAAGTTGCAGCGCAGAAGTTTTTCCGGCTTGCCGTCCACCAGTACCTTCCAATTCGGATCATAGTGATCGTTGAGCAACAACACGGCGTTGCCTGGCGCCTTGGCCTTGATCACGATGTGTTTGGGCTCATAGGAAACGAATTCCACCGGCTGAACCGTGCGGTTGGTATTGAGAGCCGGTGGGGGCGGCGTGGACTCGGCCACGATCACCGAGACCGCCGGATCAAATTCAGGGCTCGTCAGGACCTTCAAACCCGCTTGGTCATTCGTCATCACCTGCCATCCTGAGTAAAGACCGGCCCGTGGCAAGGCTCCGGTGAACTCGATCAGCCCATATTGGCCATCCGTGGAGGGCACGGCGGTCAGTTGCTCAAGCCCGGTGGGATTAATCACCCCGGGGCGCGGGACGATGTTAAAGTTCATGGCGCTGCGAAACCGCTGTTTGACGGGGTCCATTTCGCGGTTGAGAACCTCAACGAATCCGGCCGCGCCCAGCAGGTAGCGGGTGTTGGTCAGAGTCCATCGCCTGGTGAGGCGATGAATGGTGTTGGTGGTGCCTTCGAATTGCAGCGCGTTTTCGTAGGCCGCCAGGTCTTCGGGCATGCGCGGCATTTGCACGATGTCCAGAGATTGAATGTTGTAGAATTGAAAATGATGCTGGGCCCACTCAATGCGGTACAACTGGTCCAGCAACTGCAACTGCGGCGGGGCACGGAACGGCAAGATCGCCACGCGGGCGGCATATGGCTGTTCCCTGAGCTTCTCGATGACCGGATTGGTGGCGTATTTCTCCTCGTAATTCCAATAAATAATCCAAGGCAGATTGGCTCGGCAGAGATCAAGCACCAGGAAACCGCCCAGCACCACGGCACCCCATTTTGAACGCGACCCGCTGAAGGCTCCACTAAGCACCAGGGTCACGAGCACGATCGCTCCCGCCAGGAAAACCACCCAGATCCCTGACTGCCGCACGCTGGAGGTGAAAATGGCAGCCGCCGTGGTCGCATCAAACTGCACCTCCTGGAGATACTTCACCATTTCATTGCCACTGGTGGAATAGATCAGCCACCCGAGCGCGCTCGCGCCCAAGGCCGCCAGACATCCCAGGGTCCAACGCTTGTCGAAACCCTTCACCCGACGCCACCATCCCTTCAGGTCGAATCTGGTCTGATCAGCCCCCGGCCTCAGGTAACGCTGCCACAGCCCGTCCACCCCATATGCGAACAGCACCACGACCGCCCAGTTGAACAGGTGGGTCAATTTCGCCGGATTCCGGACCGTGGAAAAGTAAGGCAGGGCATAAAGCAGCTGGTAAAATGGTGCAAAACGGCCAAACGCCAGCAAGAGCGAAACCAGCAGGGTTGCGGACCAGAACCACAGCCATCGGCGGGTGCGGAACGAGAACGCCGAGCCTTCCTTCCGAAACCCCTGAAACACGGCCCAGCACCCGATCAGGGCCACGAGAATCCCAGCGTAAGACCCGCCCCCACTGAAGCGCATGAACCCTTGAGGAGGGGCGCCCTGCTTGCCTCCTTCAAAGTACCTGTCCCACGCGGGATCACGACCCACGGCCCCCCAGTAATTGCCCCCCTCGGGCGTATCCATCCGGTAGCCGAAAAGCCCCGGGACAACAAATCCCAAAGCCTCCCGCTTAGGCAGGCTCCATTGTGTCGCCCAATCCCAGCGTTGTTCCCTGGTGCGAGTATCCTGAGCGGCACCCGAGATGCCCTGTATCTGAGTGTCCACCAGGGTGCTGATGGTTTGCGCAGCCAGAAACGCCGCGAACCCGGCGACGATACCCACGCGCAAAACCCCGGTTGCCACCGTTCGCGCGGTTACCGCCTCCTGAGTCAGAGCCTGATACATGATGAACGCCGCGATATGCATGCTGAACAGTGCCCCGATATCCGCGCCCTCCATCACCACCATCCCGACAGCCAGGCCGCCAATGCAAATGCGTGCCCACCGGCGCGGGGTGGTTGTATCCGCCAATGCCGCCAACGCCAGGTAGGCCATTCCCACAGTGATCGCATGCGATGCAACCCCCCAGCAAGCCGCGGAAAAGAAACCCGAATTCAGCATCGCCGCCAGACCACCCAACACGCAGGCGGCGGGGGCCAGTTTTAACTGACGAAAAAAGGCCCAGGCGCCCACACCCAGAATCAGCAGCGACAAGGGTGCGTAGAATTTCGAAAAAACTACCGGACCGAGCAGGAGTCGAAGTCCTCCCGAAATGCCCACCCACACGCCACCGCCTCGCTGTCCGATGGAGTTCAAGTCTTCCCAGCTTCCCGAGAAGTTGTCGGGCAGTTCGTGGCAATCAGAGACCAGCGTGGCCAGCGGCCCGTCGTTGGAGAACAAGGTATGGCCCGGCTCAAAACTGCGGTAGAAAAGAAAAAGTAGAACAACCGAGCACAGCAGGAGCATCGTGGCGAAGCCTGCGACTCGTGTTTTGCCGGAAGAACTCGTTTCTAGGCCCATGCCGGGATTGTGAAGGCTATTCGGACCTTAGTCCAGCCGAAGCGAACGCCCCGACGTGGATGTTACGAAAAGCTGTGACACTTCCGACCGTTGCTTTTATAGTTTTTCGAGATTCAGAATGAAAGTCAGTGCGGCGGCGGATATGAACAAAACCGACATCCTGGTAAGCGTTGTGCTTATTTGCCACAATGATGGCAAGTGGCTGCCTCGCTGCATCGAATCGCTCCGCCAGCAGACGATCCCGCTCCAGATGGAGCTGATCATCGTTGATAACGCCTCGAGCGACGGCACTGACACGACAGCCAAGAGCCTGATTGCAGGGTGGAGCAGGGCCAGATTCATTTCCACCGGCGGCGATAACGGTTTTGCGGTTGCCTGCAATCGCGGGGCTGAAGCCGCGTCGGGGAAGTTCGTTTATTTGCTAAGTCCTGACACCTGGCTGGAACCTGACTGCCTGGAGCAGTTTGTGCTCGCCGTCGAATTGCAGGGGGCAAACGCCGCCGGTTGCACGATCCTCGAATACGAGGATAACACTATTCAGGCCCAAGGGAGCCATGGTTTCGACATCTTCGGCTTCCCGGTGTCTCCGCGCCAGGGGAGGGTGCCAGAACCTCTGTTTTGCATCGCTGGCTTTGCGTTCATCGAAAGGACCACCTTCCTGGCCATCGGCAAATTGGACGAAACGCTGTTCATGTATGGGGAGGAACTCGATCTGGCGTGGAGAGTCTGGTCCTGTGGCTACAAAATGGTGGCCGCACCCCAGGCCCGTGTCCACCATAGGGGTGCGGTGCTGGTCAATCCGGCGGGCGGCACCCGGGCGGTCGAGAACCGCACCAGCACACAAAAGCGGTTCCTGGCCAACCGCAACAGCCTGGTTATCCTCGCCAAGAATGGACGACACCTGCTCGGCCTGCTCCTGGTTCCCTGCTCCTTCCTTATCCTGTCGGAGTTCCTGGCCACGCTCGTGATCTCACGCAGTTGGTCGGTGGCCCGGATGACCAGCCTCGATGCTTTTAAGAGCGCCTGGAACCTCAAAAGTCACATTCGCGCAGAGCGAAAGGTCCTTCGGGGAATCCGAAAGCATGGCGATCTGTGGATGTTGCGGTTTTTCCGGTTTGGATTCGGGCGCTGGGGAGAGATTGAAAAAATGCTTCGTATGGGCTTCCCGAGAATCAGCCAGAGCCATACGGACGCGCATAAATAACGCTCCATGGCGACCCTTAACAAGCGGGCCAAACCGCAGGTGTGTTTGGGAGAGGTAGCAGACCTCCCGCAAAATCCGTAACAGTTACTCAGAAACCCCGATAAGGACGAGATACGCCCACAATTTACCCGGCCTCGGGGCTGCCCGGGCGCCGATCTTTGAAGGTCAACTCCGCAATCCCGGATTTATCAAGTTCGCCCAGGCCCTCAGCCATCATGAGCCGGTACTGCTTGAACGTGGCGGCGGCCAGCGGCAGTTTGAGTCCTGCCGCCTGGCCCAGCTTCAACGCAATGCCAGAGTCCTTGGCCGCATGCGCGGCGGAAAAGAAGCAGGAATGTTCCCGATTTTGCATGTCCTCGCCGTCGGTTTTCAACACTTGTGAGTTGGCGCCGGTTTGCCCAAAAACCTCCCTGAGCATCGTCAGATCGAGACCCAACGCGTGCCCCAGCGCCAGCCCTTCCGCCAATCCCGCGGTGTTGATGTTCATCACCATGTTGACCAGCGCCTTGACTCTCGCGGCGGCTCCCGCGGGACCGACATAACGCATCGAGGCGCTCAGTTTTTCGAGGATCGGTCTGGCGCGTTCAAACACCGCCGGCCTTCCGCCGCACATCAGATATAAGGTGCCCTGACGCGCCTGCGGAATACTTGAGGCCATCGCCGCCTCCAGCGATTGCGCCCCCGCTCGCTCCGCCCGATCTTCGATCCAAACATGCACCGCCGGCGAAAGTGTCGCACAATTGATAAACAGCTTTCCTCTGGCTTTATGCAGCAACCCTCGGCGAAAAATCGTCCGCGTTGCCCGGTCATCGGAAACTACGGTGATAATGACATCCGCAGCAGCGGCGAGTGCGGCCAGAGTCTCCGCTGGCGCACAGCCCAGTTCCGCTGCCAAGCCCTCCATTGCCAGCCGGTTCGCATCGTAAACCGACATGATAGGATAGCCGCATTCCTTTAGACGCCGGGCCATGTTCGCGCCCATGCGTCCAACCCCGACAAAACCAATTCTCTCGCTCATAAAATCGCCAGGCCGCAGCCACCGTAGCGGGCCGGGTAGAAAGAGGATAGGCCAAGCCCAGGACAAAATCAAAAAGGCGGAGGGACCTGTGATGAATTCAGAACAGCTCAACGGCGGTGATTCACCGGAGATCCAAAACAAAGAGCAGGCCAAAAGGCCTGCTCTTTGCCAAACCATGTTGGTAAAGCGCTACTCGCTCTTGGCGGATTTGCCTTTGGCCGGTCGCTCGACGCGCGGTTTCTTGTCCGCGTCCCCGGGGGCTTCAGTGCGGCGCCCGCGTTTTTCGGTCCTGGGTTCCTCGCGCCTCGCGGCTTCCTGCGCGGCAATTTCAGCCGCTTGCGGCAGTGGCGTCAAGCTTTCCACTCGCACCTTCAACGTGGCGTTCACGTCGGCATGCAGGCGAAGCTCGACTTCATGATCACCCAGGGTGCGAATCGGGAGTTCCATATGAATCTTCCGTTTGTCAAGCGCGATATCGAACTGGCTCTTGAGCTGGTCCGCGATCATGCCGGAGGTGACAGTGCCGAACATCTTGCCGTCCTCCCCGGTTTTGATGGAGAGCAGGCACACCAGTTTGGAAATGCCCTTGCCCAACTCGGTCATGGTGTTCAGTTCGTGGGCTTCGCGTTCCGCGCGGCGTTGCTTGAGCGCTTCCACCCGGCGCTTGTTGGCGCTGGTCAGGGGAATTGCCATCCCCTGGGGAATCAGGAAATTGCGGGCATACCCGGCCGCAACTTTCACGTGATCAGATTCGGCACCGAGGCCGACAATGTTTTGAATTAAAATTACTTCGGTTTTTGCCATAAGAAAATATTGCTAGTTGAATCAGTTGGTGGCGCGCTCAAGGTTAAAAGGGGACATCGTCCTCCTCGGGCGGCGGCGCTTCGCTGCCGGAGGATTCGGGCGCGGCGACGGCGGGTGCGGCTTGCGGAGCCGGGCGCGGGCGCGACGCATCGGGCGGAGGATTCCCGTCGCCCCCCTCGGGTCCGCGGGAGTCGATGAAGGTGAAGTTGTCCAGCACCACCTTAAGTTTGCTTTGCTTTTGATGGGTAGTCTTGTCTTCCCAGACATCTTGCTTCAAGCGGCCTTCAATGAGCAATGGGCGGCCTTTGCGCATGAACTTGGCAAGCGTCTCAGCCTGGCGTCCCCACACATCGACATCGATGAAACTGACCTCTTCCTTGCGTTCGCCGGTATCGGTCTGATAGGTGCGGTTCACGGCCAGGGTGATGGTGCTCACCGCGGTGCCTTTGGGCGTGTAACGCAGTTCGGGATCACGGGTCAGATTGCCCGCCAGGATGACTCGGTTGAAGCTCGCCATAACGCCTCCAGGTGATTTCAGGCAACGGCGGCGACGGCGGCAGCCGGAGCCTGGGCATTGGTGAACAACACCCGGAACACGTCCGCGCTCGCCGCAAACCGATGCTTCAACTGGTCGATCAACGCAGGTTCGGCCTCGAAAATGACGTTCACATAGAAGCCCGCCGTGTGGCGCTTGTTCGCCACCCGCATGAATTGCTTCTTGTCCATCTTCTGCACGGTTTCAACCTTGCCGCCAGCCGCGGTGATATCCGCGGAAATCTTGTCAATGACATCCTTGAT